>SLFE01000229.1 GCA_007124415.1 Waddliaceae bacterium
ACAGTCCACAAGCTGCGCCAGGGAATTAACTTCCCCGACAAGTACGCCATAAAAGACGCCAAAGTGCACACGCATTCGATTAAAAACAATCCAATGGCATCGATCTTCGAAAAGGTCCTGATCAACCGCGGCTATCTCAAGTATGCCACCGACCTTTTCTGGACCAAATGCCGCCTCGAAGAAAACAAGCTCATTATCGGATTAGCCGTCCCCTTCAAAAAAGAAGTGGAAATCGCCGTTGCAGGCGACGCTTCCGACAAAACCATTCGCGATAGCGTCGCTCAGCTTTTCAAGAGCCTGGCCATAACCGATGGAGCCAAAATTCCGGAATCTGTCAAAGACAATACAGCCGATATGCAAGCCGAGGCATTCCTGATGGTACACAACCTCTTAGCCAGAATCCACGAGAACTTCAACGTCGAACTCTCTTCGGAATTCATAGAGGACAATTTTAAAAGCCTTGAGACGGCAAAGGCCTTTGAAACCTACCTTGCCTCCGCCATCAAAACCAAAAATCTGCACAAGGCCCTAAAAAAACACAGAGAGCCCCTCAATCAGGGCTCCCCGGCAATTAAAGAAATGAAAAAAGCCAAAAAACAATTACTGATAGCCGGACATTTGTCGGAAGAGCTTGAACAACTCGTCGAACAGATTGACTGCCAAACCGGCTCCGAGACCAAATATTCCGCAGAGAAAAAGGCCGCGTTCGACCTTTGCGACGCCCTCGGAATTTCCCAGTGGTCCACAGAAGGCAAAAAAATCTGGACGGCCTGCGCCGATGTTAAAAATGACGATGATGGCATTCTGTTTATCGGCAACTTCAACAACTTTCTGCAAACCTACCGCCTCGCCTACGTACAAAACAGAGATTATCCCCACTCTGCCGAGGCGCTCCGCCTCACCAGTGAATTAGGCTCCCGGCACATGGCCCTCGGCGATATGCACGAGACGCTAGCCGAAGCCGTCAAGACCTTAGTGAAAAAAAGCTATGACCCCTGCCCTTCCAAAGAGGACGCCCCGCTACCGGAGAAATACCTCGAGACCTTCGTTTTTCCAAATGAAATCGACAATATCGTGCGGAACCCCGCATCGCACTTTGATGACACCGCTGAGCCAATTAATGTAGACGGCCAAGACTACACCCTCACCGATCAGATTTACAAAGACATCAACAGACAGCAAGTTCTCGTCAACGACAAAAAAGTATCCGGCACCGATGACAGCGCATCAAGCAAGATTCAAAAGCTGATCAGAGAGCTTCACCGCCTGGGCGCCAGCCGGGAAAATATTGAGAAAGCTCTCCGTTATTGCGACCAGGGCATTACCGCCGGCGAAATTGCTATGCTTGACCACCCCAGATACATGACATGCAGCACGTTCTTAGGTGGAAGCGGCCTCACCGCTAAGCTTATCGTGGACGATTCCGGAGAAATCCTCTTAACTCTGGAAGTCCAGAAAAATATTATGAATTTCGATGACGGCAGCCAACGCGGATTCATGTCAAAAATCATCTGCGATTTCGACAGCTATGACAACGGCGACATCTACGTCATTCACTCGACATCCTCAAACCGCTGATTGCGCTCTTAGCGACTTTGGCAAATATCTCTTGTCGAGGGCGCAATATAAGGTGTATTTGAGAAACCACTCATGAGTCATCGTGAGGTAGCCGTCATTCTTCTCGGTTCCCCACGAATTCAGCACAAGCCAATGAGTCGGCTCCCCTCCCTCCGTTAACTTAACGGCGCATAGAACCATGACGTGCCTTGGTCTGATCTCTCCAGTGTCTATCAGATCCTCTCTTGTCATCTCATAAAGGAAACCCCTTCCTTTAGGGAGGGGTTTTTCAAATCCTTTGTTTAAAAAATAATCCTCGTCCTTAAGGGCGAGGTTGAAATTCAACGACTTTCCAAAAAGTTCGTCTAAATTATATAGGTTGGCATCCAACAACGCCCTATCCTCTGAAAACTGATGACAAACATCTGAGCTAAAACAAACCGGATCCCCCTGTTTTAACGACTCGATAACACAGGAAACGATCGTATCAAAGGAAAGGTTCAGATAGACAGGCTTTTCACCTTCAGCCATATGTTTATTATATCTGAGCGGGCCAAAGCGATGGAAAGAGCGCGCCGCACTCTCTTGCGGCATGTTTGTCACAAAAACCAGGTCATCGCGTTTTTTTGAAATGTACTCGTTATAGAACTCAAGCGGAGTGACATTTCGGCTATAAGACACACCCTCTTTGACATAATCAAATTGAAATGACTCGGGAGGCTCTCCCAAACAGCTGACAAGGAAGTTCCAAGTAGCCGCAAGCGTCTCTTCTTTGAGAGCGTCTATCGTATTTTCATCAGCCTTTATGTCCTCGATTTTCAGAGCGAATTGCCTCAAGTACTGATTCAGATAGTGATTAACCTGCATGGAATGCATGGAATGTGCGTTCTCGGGCTGGGCTGTACTGGGAACCACGCCGTACTTCTTAACCAATTGAATAAAATTAATTGGTTTGCCGTTATCTTTTAAAGGCAATTTAAGCCGGGAAGCTACCTTTTGATCGTATAGCGATTTATCCCGATGTTTAATCATTTTGTTGAGAAAAAGATTCGCACTTTCAAACTTATCCAAAAAAAAAAGGTAGGATTGAGACAGCTCAAAATCTTTAGGCACATCGTACCGCCTTAAAATCTTCATCGTTAAGCAGCCTAACCCCGCCGTCATCCAACACTTTCCTGATTGGCCTTGATCTAAAGCTTTGGGAAGAGGAGAAATCGCATAAGTAAACTCAATCGGACGGCTTGCCGGCTGCCCTTTCATAATCATTTCCTCAATGTCTCTATCCTTTAAGTCGATTTTAGGAAGCCCGGGATCTGTTGAGACCCTTCTTCTGATGAATCGGATGTTTCTATCGGTGAGCTGCCGTTTCTCCTCGCTCCCCTTGACCCGTTTGGGGCTAGGGGCTTTAAAACCGCCTTTGAGCACATCGGCGTTTCTTTTGAGAGGAGTCATGATTTTTCCACATCAAGAATTTCTAAAATTATAGAGTCACTTTTTCCGATTGTTCCGCTCATTTAACACATCCTTTGGCAAATACCTCTTGTCGACGACATAAGTCATGGTGTATTTGAGAAACCACTCATGGGTCATCGTGAGGTAGCCGCCATTTTTCTCCGTTCCCCACGAATTCAGCACAAGCCAGTGTGTCGGCTCCCCTCCCTCCGTTAACTTAACGGCGCATAAAACCATGAAGTGCTCTGACTTGGTCTCTTTAACGTCTATCAAATCCTTCCATGTCATATTCAACGATTTTCCAAAAAGTTCATCTAAATTATATAAGGTGGCATCCAACAACGCCATATCCTCTGAAAACTGATGAGAAAAATCTGTGCCAAAATAAACCGGATCCCCCTGTTTCAACGATTCGATAACACAAGCGACAATCGTATCAGAGGAAAGCCTCAAAAAGACAGGCTTTTCACCTTCAGACATTTTTTTTCTAATTCCGCGCGGGCGATAGTAATAGTAATGGAAATTGGGTGCATGCTCTTGCGGCATGTTTGTCATAACAACCGGACCCAGGTCATCAAGATTTTTTGAAATGTACTCGTTATAGAACGCAAGCGGAGTGACGTTACGGCTATAAGACACACCCTCTTTGACATAATCAAATTGAAATGACTCGGGAGGCTCTCCCAAGCAACTGACAAGGAAGTTCCAAATAGCTGCAAGCGTCTCTTCTTTAAGTGCATATAGCTCCTTTTCATTAGCCCTTGCGCCCTCAATTTTCAAAGCGAATTGTCTCAGATACTGATTCAGATAGTCATTAAGTTTCTTTGAATCCATAAAATGTTTGGTCTCGGACTGGGCCGTGCTTGGGGCCACGCCGTATTTCTTAACCAATTTAGTAAAGTCCACAAAATTGCCGCCATCTGTCACAGGCCGGCTAAGCCGGGAAGCGACTCTTTGATCGCATAGAGGTAGATCCCGATATTTAATCATTTTGTTGAGAAAAAGATTCGCCCTTTCAAATTTATCCCAAAAACAAAGATAAGATTGAGACAGCTCAAAATCTTTAGGAACGTCGTACTTCCCTAAAATCTTTATCGTTAAGCAGCCTAATCCCGCCGCTACCCAACACTTTCCTGATTGGCCTTGATCTAAAGCTTTGGGAAGAGGAGAAATCGCATAAGTAAACTCAATCGGACGGCTTGCCGGCCGCCCTCTCATAACCACTTCCCTAATGTCTCTATCCCTTAAGTCGATTTTAGGAAGCTCGGGATCTTTTGAGACCCTTCTTCTGATGGCCCGGATGGTTCTATCGGTAAGCTGCCGTTTCCCATTACCCCCTTTGACCCGTTTGGGGCTAGGCGCTTTAAAACCGCCTTTGAGCACATCGGCTTTTCTTTTGAGAGGAGTCATGATTTCTGTTTATCTAGATGCGTTAAAATTATAAAATGCCGCTTTTAAAAACCCCGCCACCTCTTCCGGCGGGATCTGCTCGCCGCTGCCTGGCTCATCCAGCGCGTAGCTTTTCAGGTAATTGTCCGAGATCACATTCTTCCAGTAATTGCGCGCGTATTTGGGGTACTTCTCCAAAAACCGCTCCATCTCCCCATAGGTGGGCCTCACGGCGACGATTTCTTCACCCTCTTCAAAATAGTTGAGCCACCCGACATACGACTGCTTCACCCGCAAAGGAAGCTTCTGCAGATCATGCCCCGCGGGGTCTTCTACCATCTCGGCATACCCTTGAGGCGCATCCTCCCAGTACTTCGGCTGCCACTCCTCGGCATAATCCAAAAAGCGGGTAAACGACGCCGGATCGATCTCCCTAGGGATGTAGACATCCCCGATCTGCCGGTCCCAAGTGTGATAGAGAAACAAAAGCTCCGGCGGCGCCTGCACAAAATTATCCGCAAGCTCCGGTTCAACCGTAATCCTGTTCAGGTACTGAAAAGCCGGCAGGTAGCCCGACTTTCTTCTGGCATGCGCCCGCATATACTGCGGATTTTGCCAGAGAAAAACCGAAAAATCCCGATTCGTCACCCGATTGAAAGGAGCCTCGCAGACCTTGCTGTCCACATACCGCTTGAGCCCCCACTGCAGTCCCAGAAAAGCGCCCACAACCACAACCAGAACCGCCAGCCAAATAAAAAACGGCTTCGGATTCTTCTTGAAGCTTTCATTAATGAGTTTATTGTTTTTAATAGCCATAATAAGCCACAAACGTCACATAATCGGTTCTTAACCGGCTGAACTGCCCTTCCAGAGAGAAGCCGTTGTGATACTCCATGTAGATCCGCACCTTCTTGTAGTCGCAATAGAGCCTTGACCACTCATAGCCTAAGACAAAAGTGCCGTCGAACTTGTAGTCGTTGTCCTCGCGGCTTCTGAAGAAGGCCCCGGTAAAAGGCCTTCCCAGCACGCGGCTTTTGCATAAGTACCATCTAATCGGGAAGTAAAAATCAAAGCCCCCTTCAAAGTAGAGCCTCCTGTGGGGAAACGTTTCATCCCTTCTAGCGATGATCCCGGCTCCGCCATAGAGCCTTGTGTCGCAGTTGGGGACCCACGAGACGAAAAAATCGACATACTCCGAGCTTGGATTTTTTCTTTCGAAGCCCTCGTTTTCTATCAA
>SLFE01000202.1 GCA_007124415.1 Waddliaceae bacterium
CGATGAGGACTTCCACGCCAGGTATTCGGCGAAAGGAAAAATATATCACTATCATCTCTGGCTCGAAAAAGTCCGCAGCCCCATGCACCGCCTCTATACGACCTACTACGCTGAGCCCCTGGATCAAGAACTTCTTAAAGAGGCCGCTGCAAAATTTATCGGAAAACACGACTTCACCTCTTTTGCCAATTCCGCAACAGAAGGATCGGCGGCAAAAAACGCCGTCCGCACAATTAGGCGGATCGATATCGTCCAACAAGAGGGAGGCTTGAGACTCGAATTCGAAGCCGACGGCTTTCTTTACAAGATGGTGAGGAACATCGTGGGGATGCTACTTGACGTAGCCTCCGGCAAAAGACCCCTTGAGGACATCGACAAAGCCTTCGAAAAAAAAGACAGGCGTTTTGCCAGCAAGGCCGCTCCCCCGACAGGCCTTTTCCTAGTTAAAGTTATTTATTAAGCCAGTCAGATTGCAGAAGTTCATGGAACGAGTAAAACCGCTTGGTTCGTTCATCTATAAGATCTTCCATCGAGGGGTACTCGAGTTCAGTGATGAGGACCGCATCTGCCTTTGCGCCTAAAAGCGCCTGCAGCCCCCGAGGGGAATCTTCAAAACCGATGGCCCTGTCCGCGTCTGCGGAGAATTGACTGAGAGCTCTTAAGTAGCATTCTGGGTCGGGCTTGGGCTTGTCGTAATCCTGGCGTGCCATCCAGGAATCGATGAGCTGCAAAGCAGGGTGGCTGTCGATAATCGCCTCGACCATCTGCCGGCTCGAGTTTGTCACCACGCAGGTTTTTTTATGTCTTTTTACAATCTCGTGGAGAAAATCTGCAACGCCGGGCATTAATTGAACATTTCCTTGATTCAAAAGGTTGAGGTAATTGCGGGTTTTTTCTTTGTAAAGATCGTCCCATCGAGGATGTTTGGCGGCAAGTTCGGGGAACTTTTTATAAATCTCCTCCCGAAGGCCTTGCGAGCTGACGTGGGCAATTTCCGCATATTCCTGAAAACTCCAGTCAAGATCGGCCCCGAAGCTGCGGCACATTTCCTTGTATGCCCTGTAGTGAAGCTCCTCGGTATTGACAAGCAGGCCGTCGAAATCAAAAAGGAAAAGGTCGTAATCATGAATCCATTGCATGTGAAAAATCTCCTAAATGATATAAAATCCCATATGATGAGGATCAAGTCAAGATGTATTCCCCTATTGCTTTATCTCCTGTTCTTTTGCGGGTGCGAAAATTCTGCCGACAGCAAAAAAAGCCATCAACAGGTTGAATACATTGAAAGGCTTCACCACCAGAAGAAGTGGACGCCTCTAGCACCGCAAAAAAAGGCGATGCCGAGATATGCCTGGGAAACAGAAATCCCCGCCCCTTTTCCAAACATCACAAAAGAATACTTTCGCTGCAGGGGAAGCGTCATGAATCCAACACGCTACATACATAAAAGTCACGCTTTAGAAAGGCTGGAAGACTGCGGCGGCTCAACAAGCCACAGCCTCCCCTTGAAAAACGGCAAAGAATTCATCTACCCCATTCTCATTGATCTAATGAACTACCTTCAGAAAACTACGCGCCATAAAGTCGTGATAACTTCAGGCCACCGATGCCCAAAACATCATCAATATGCCAGGATCGATGGGCAAAGCCTCCATTCAAAACATATGCTGGGGGCTGAGACATCCTTTTACGTGCAAGGGTTTGAACATGAACCGGAAAAAATCGTCGAACTCTTGATGAATTATTATCAAAATCCAAAATACACCAACGAATATACTGATTTTCAAAGATATATGAGAGATGATGTCGATGTATCGACCCTCCCATGGTATAACAAGGAAATCTATATCAAACTCTACCTGGAAGGAGAAGGCAGAGACTTCGACAACCGGCATCCCTACCCATATATCAGAATCCAAGTCCGATATGACAGGGATGAGGATAAAAGAGTTCTTTTTAATTGGGATCTGGCCGAAAAGAATTATTTGCGATTGTAGAAAATCCGCATCTTCCGTATGAGAAAGAAAAACGTAAACACTAAGAGTTGTATGATTACCGGTGAAGTTCGAAGCAAAAATCAAACTCCTTTAAATCCCGTCAAACACACTAAACAGGACGAACTTAAAAATTTAGCCCTCTCTGTTTTGGCCGGTTCGGAATATCGAATGATAAATAATCCCGAATTGTATCAACAACTTTATCGACGCCGTATCCTCGAAGAAAACTGCGACTTCGACCTGCAGCCCCGACTTTCAGCCTACGGCATTTTTGACATCTCCGATATTCACCCGCCCTCAATTGAAGGCAGGCGCCTGGTCTTTTTTGCCAGAAACAGTCATAATGTCCCTTATAAAGTCACATGCGACTTAACCAGCCGGAAAATGAGATACGAGCTGCTGCCTTATGAATCATCTTATCCTCAAGAAATGCAATCAAAATAATTTAAAAAACATCTCCTTAAAGCTTCCCAAGCATTGCGTCATCACGATAACAGGCATCAGCGGATCGGGAAAATCATCGCTTGCCTTCGACACCCTTTATGCCGAAGGGCAAAGGCGCTTCATGGAGTATCTTTCACCCGATATCCGTTCCCGCGCCAAACAGATGCCAAAACCGGATGTCGAAAAAATCGAAGGGCTCTCCCCGACATTGTCCACAGGCCACCACCGGACATCATTCCACCCTTCGGCCACAGTGTCTACACAGACCGATATATACGATTTCCTCGCCATCCTCTTTTCAAAAGTCGGCAAGCAGCACAGCCCGGCGACAGGAAAGCCCCTTCACCGGATGCCCCGCCATGTCATCGTCGAAGAACTTCTGAAAGACTACCCTGAAGGGAGCCGGATTCAACTTCTCGCCCCCTTGACACTTGATTATGAATCGATTGAGGAAGCTGCCGACAGGCTCTATAAATCCGGATTCATCCGCCTGCTTGTCGACGGCAGGGAAATCGATCCCGAAAATCCAGCCCCCGGAGGCAGTGAGCTCGAAGTCATTGTCGACCGCCTTCAGATGAAAAACGGAATCAGGGACAGGCTTTCAGGATCTGTAGAAACAGCTGTCGAACTGAGCCAGGGAATCTTAAAAGTGCAGGAGGGAAAATCCGGCGCCGTACGCTACTACACCGAAATCTATCTCTGTCCCGAGACCGGTCTTAAATTCGCTCCCCTGACGCCTGCCGATTTCAACTTCAATTCCCCTTTGGGCGCCTGCCCCCGCTGCCGCGGCAAAGGTTCGACAGAAGAAGGAGTCTGTCCCGATTGCCGGGGAGGCAAGCTAAAGCCTGAAAGCCTCTTTTGCACTATCGGCGGACACAGCATCCATCAATTGGACAAAATGTCGGTCGAAAAGCTTCTGGAAACAATCGACTCATGGACTTTTGAGGGGGGCGCAAAAAATATTGCCGATGAGCTTTTGCCTGAAATCGCCTCGCGCCTCAAGCTTCTTGAACAGGTAGGCCTCGGCTACCTTGAACTTTCCCGCCGATTCAAAACTTTAAGCGAAGGAGAAGCTCAGCGCGTTCAACTCGCGTCTTTAATCGGAGCGAGGCTTTCAGGAATTTTATATGTTCTAGACGAGCCGTCAAGAGGGCTGCATCCCCGTGACATCGGGCAGCTCTCTACCGTCCTCCGCAACTTGCAAGAGCTTGGCAACACCGTCATCATAGTCGAGCACGACAGGCAGATCATCAGCATGAGCGACCACCTTCTCGAGATCGGTCCCGGTTCGGGACGAGGGGGCGGAGAAGTCGTTTTTCAAGGCTCCCTCCAAAAACTTTTAAAGGATAAAAAATCTCTGACAGGCAAGTGGCTCGGCGAACCCCTGAAAATCCCCGACGCCAAAAAATCCAAAAAACAGATGCTCTCGGTCAAGTCGGCAAACTGCCACAATCTAAACGACTTTTCTGTTGATATCCCCTTGAACTCCTTTGTGGGAATCTGCGGCGTATCGGGATCGGGAAAATCGACCCTTGCAATGGATGTTATCGCCCATCAGATCGGAATGTGGAAAAAAAATGGAGGCGACTGCCCCGATATACAGGGATATCAAGGAATTGAAAAACTCTCCCTTGTCGCACAGCGCTCTGCAGGCATATCGAAACGGTCGATGCCGGCAACATACATTCATGTGATGGACCGGATAAGATCGCTGTTTGCCGGCACAAAGCTTTCCAAAGCCCGCGGCTACACCGCCGCCAGGTTCAGCTTAAACAAAGCCGGCGGCAGGTGCGAGGTCTGCGGGGGCTTGGGCGAGTTGGACGTGAAGCTCAAGCTCATCCCCGATATCAGCATCCCGTGCGAAGTCTGCAGAGGCTTGCGGTACAATTTCGAAACCCTTCAAGTGACCTGGAAGGATCATTCCATCGCCGATGTCCTTGAAATGACGTGCGAAGAAGCTAGCGTTTTCTTCCAAAATATGCCGGCTATCTCGCAAAAATTAATCCTGATGAACGACCTTGGCCTGGGCTATCTGACCTTAGGGCAGCGTTTCGATACATTATCGGGAGGAGAAATGCAGCGTCTGAAGCTCATATCCGATCTGGCCGCCGAGCAAAAGGAAAAAACACTCTATGTTCTTGACGAGCCCTCCTCAGGCCTCCACCATCATGATGTTTCCAAACTTATC
This sequence comes from Waddliaceae bacterium, assembly GCA_007124415.1. Classification (GTDB taxonomy): domain Bacteria; phylum Chlamydiota; class Chlamydiia; order Chlamydiales; family SLFE01; genus SLFE01. The sequence goes on from SLFE01000202.1 coordinate 4,630, forward strand.
AAGATCCTCAGGCGCCTGGCCGCCGCAGGCCATTCCGTGTTCGTTATCGAACACAACATCGACATACTCGTACAAGCCGATTGGCTGATCGAACTTGGACCCGAAGGAGGCCCGAAGGGCGGAAAGCTTATTTTTGAAGGTTCCCCTTCACAACTGATCAAGGCGACAACTCCGACTGCAAAAGCCCTCACAAAACAAATTGCCAAAAGTTAAGGCAAACAGTAAAGCCCGATGCTTGAATGAAAGCATTCACTGTTTTCTTATTGTTCATCAGCGAAACGCTTTGATAATGTCCATCCTCATCTGTAAAAAAGAAAATCTTGACAAAATCCCGCATCAAGTCATTCTCCGATAATATATAATATTGATTTAAAGGGATTTGCAAATAATTGTTACAAGCTACTGCCTCTTCGTCTTGCTCACAGCCGCTATGGAGCCAAAGCTTCCTAGCTTCCAGCTTTCTTCGCTCCTTGATGAATAAATCTATCGAATTTAAACTCTCTTCACAAGTCATCAGCCTCACCGCCCCGCATCTTTTGCCAAGCATCTTTTTCGGATCCACCCCTTTGAGACTCTGAACAATTTCCTGGATCCCCGGCCTCTCCTCCTGCACAGGATTCATCATTTGATAGATATAATACTCAAGAGTCCCCTCGACAGGGGAAAACAATCCCCATGAGATTTCATATGATTCAGGCTCTAAGAATTTTTGGCTTCCCTGTTGCAGTCTCGGGCAGCTTTTCAACCAAGGCGGAGTTCCTCCGACAAAAACGGTCCACAGGACAAACCCCAGAGCGAAAATATCCGCCGGAATGCCGATCGGCTCGGGAAAACCCAAGACATTATCGACAATTTCGGGGGCGACTGTCCTAGAAGTGCCGCAAACCCTCTCTTTTGTCTCATCTGCCTTGTGATAACTGATTCCAAAGTCGGTTATGAAGACTTTCACATGATTCTTGTCATCGATTGCCCAAAGAATATTTTCC
>SLFE01000110.1 GCA_007124415.1 Waddliaceae bacterium
TATGATTTTGAAGAATAGAGAAGGCGATGACCAGGCGAGCATTTTTTACATTGCCTACACAAAGGATAATGAAAAAGAGCATTCGAAAAGGCCGATTACTTTTTGCTTCAACGGAGGGCCGGGCTCCTCTTCCGTCTGGCTTCATATGGGAACTTTCGGGCCGAAAAGGGTGGCGATGAGCGTCGACGGCACTCCGGAGACCCCTTATCATCTCATTGACAACGAGTATTCTCTTCTCGACATTACCGACCTGGTCTTTATCGATCCCGTTTCTACAGGGTACAGCCGCACCGCTCCGAGCGTCGATCCCGGTAAATTTCACGGAGTTGATGAAGACATCAAGTCGGTCGGAGAGTTCATCCGCCTTTATACAACCCGAAACGGACGCTGGACATCCCCGAAATTCGTTGCGGGGGAAAGCTATGGCACGACCCGGGCGACGGGGCTGGCAAACCATTTATACGAAGAAACCCGCATGGAGCTGAACGGCATTGTCCTGATATCGGCGATCCTTGATTTCCAGGCTTACTTCTTTTCGATGGGCAACGATCTTCCCTACATCACATTTCTTCCCACCTATAGCAGCATCGCCTGGTATCACAAGCGCCTTGATAAAGAGCTGCTCCAAGATTTTTTCAAGACTCAAAAGGAAGTGGAAGAATTCGCCCTTGGCGAATACGCCAACGCCTTGATGCAGGGAAATAACTTATCCGATGAGAGGAAAAAACAGATTGCCTCAAAATTGGCAAAGTACACCGGCCTTGATGAAGATTATATCCTCAGGTCCAACCTTCGGGTGGACATATGTCAGTTTGCGAAAATGCTGATGAATGGCGACAACCGCATTGTCAGCCGTTTTGACGGCCGTTTTTTGGGGGTCGATCAAAACCCGACGTCGTCGCGCATTTCATACGATCCTACGTTCGCATTAATCGCTCCTGCTTTCACATCGACGATGAATCAATATCTCCGCGACGACCTGAATTGGGAGGAAGACCGGGAATACGAGATTTTATCCAGGGTGCATCAGTCCTGGGATTGGAGCCGAGCGAAAAATCAATATCTCAATATGAACAGCGATCTTCTCGAGCTTATGACTCAAAATCCCCGTTTCCGCGTCTTTGTGGGAAGCGGGTATTATGATCTGGCAACGCCTTTCGGCGCCACAGATTATACATTTGCCCACCTTCCGATCGACCCTATTCTGTCGCAAAACATTACGTTGAAGTACTACGACGCCGGCCACATGATGTACATTCATAAGCCCTCGCTCGCCAAGCTTAAAAAAGATATCGCCGACTTTTTGAACGAAGCGCTTGATTGACTTGGATTCTATTTTTTGGTAGAATTTAATGCCATGAAGCCTAAAGACTTAAAGCTCCCCTTTCAGTGGGGGGAGCAATTTATTACGATTCAGGATAAAGTTTTTTTTACATTCGAGCCTTTTGATAAGAAAGGCTCTGACTTCGATTTTCCCGGATGGGGCCATCCCGAGGTTTTCGGTAATGACAAGCCTGTAAAAATCGAATATTGCAGCGGGAACGGCAAGTGGATCGCCGAACGGGCGCTTGCCGATCCGGACGGAAACTGGGTTGCCGTTGAAAAAAAAGCGGCGCGGCTCAGAAAGGTTTGGGCCAAGATGAAAAACCTGGGCCTGCCCAATCTCTTCTCCATCTGCGGAGAGGCCCTGGAGGCGACTAAGCGGTTTCTTCCCGGCGCGACCGTCGATGAGGTTTATATCAATTTTCCCGATCCCTGGCCTAAGAAAAAGCATGCGAAGTACCGCCTGATCCAAACCCCTTTTGCCTGCGAGCTTGCACGCATACTGAAGGAAGGGGGAACCGTAAGTCTGGTCACTGATGACGAGGCCTATTCGGAGCAAATGATTGACGTTTTTTCAAGCCACCCTTGTTTTGAATCGTGCTACGAGGCCCCTTTTTACCGCGGCAAGAGGGAAGGGTACGGTTCGTCGTATTTTGAGGATCTTTGGCGGGGCAAAGGCAAGCCTATTCGGTATCACCTGTTTAAAAAAGTCGGGAGCGGCCAATGACCCCGATAATTTATGACGGTTCTTTAGAGGATGTTTCGCCGGACTTCAATGCTGTTGTCATCCGGCTTGACGGCAAGACTTCCTCGGATTTGAATTGGACGCCCCGCTCTGAAGAAGCAGTTTCAAAAGGACTCGGCATATTGTGGGAGATCGACTTGGGGCTGTTCGATCGGCTATCATACCCTCTGGATCACGAAACGCAGCTTAAGACGCTTTCACTTGCGCTCGAACATTTTTATCAATCCTTTTGGTCAAAGTATCAGGAAAACAGCGTCGGCATTTGCCTTTATCGAGGATCTGTGGATTTCAGTTCCCGTTTTCCGTGGGATGCCAAACAGCAGGAATCTTTTGAACTATGGCTTGATGGACGGGAACCCGGCTCTCAGCTTCAAAGACTTTATTGCCGCGATGTGGCATTGGAGTATCTTTGCTTATTGATTCCTTATTTGCCGCAAACGCTCGACCCCTATATTTTTCTCGATGCTTCCGAAATTGAAAATCCTCTTCATGTCGCGCAGCTTCTCGACAACGACCGGTATGAGAGGTTTAAAAGGGCGATCAAAGGAAGTGTTGTCCCTCATCGGGAAGTCTTGTGGGGCGACAGTGTGTTTTCTATGGATTATCAGGGCTTTTTGGGAAGAGAGGTTCCTAAGGTTGATTTCGGCAAGGCTGCAGCCGTCGGCGTTTACCTTCCATATAGCGAGTCGTACGGGGAGGAATTTTGGGAAGAGATTCATCAGGCTCTTGAAACTCTTGGAAATGAGCAAATTGTTTATCGCTTAGTCTCTGAAGAACAGCTTGTCGGGGACTGGGACGGCCTGGATTACCTTATCGTTTCCGAGCAAAGCGTCACGCCTATGTGCAAGCGGAAACTCCACGGTTTTTGCGCCGCGGCAGGCACGATTGTCACAATTCGGGGGCGGCCGATCGGCGTTCCGTACGAGACTTCCTTAAAAGACTGGCTTTCTTGATTTTAAGTAATATATTGAGTTTTCCTCCTGCATGCTTCATCATATAAGTATGGGGATTAAAAAAGAACAAGGGGGCCATATGGCGCAGACAACCGCTATTAAGGGAAGTCAGCTTGCCTTCACAAATTTTAAAGCTTCCGAAACACTTCGCTCTTTAGCTCAAAAACCTTTGGATCTGACACAAGATGGGGCGCTGACTCCGGAAAGAATTAACAAATATGTGCAAGAAGCATGCGGGCTCAAGCTTTTGTATGCTACCGACCGCGTCACCGACGAGGTGATGGAAGCGCTGGCCGAATTGGCGGCAGAATCCAATGCTGTGGAAAAAATGAAGTCGATGCAGGCGGGGAAAGTGATCAATAAGATCGAGGGATTTCCAAGCGAAGAGCGCTCGGTGCTGCATACAGCTATGCGCGACTTTTTTGATCACCCGCAATCGGCGAGAATCGCAAAAGAGGCCGCCGAGCTGGAAAGGGCGGAGATCGACAAGCTCAAAGCATTTTTGACTAAAATATCCTTCACCGATTTGATCATGATCGGCATCGGCGGATCCAATCTGGGCCCTGAGGCGGCCTACCGCGCTCTGAGTTATCTGAAAAAGGAAGATCGAAACGTCCATTTTATCGCTAATGTCGATCCGGATGAAACCGCGCGTGTTCTGGAGAATGTCGATCTGAACAAGGCGTTAGTACTGGTCGTCTCGAAATCGGGCGGAACTTTGGAAACAAAAACTAATTACAATTTTATGGCCCGGAAATTCGAACAGGCGGGCTTGAATCCCAAAGACCACTTTGTATCCATTACCGGAAAGGGCAGTCTTCTCGATAACAAAAACAAGTTCCTCGAGTGTTTTTACAGTTGGGACTTTATCGGCGGACGTTACAGCACAAGCGCCATGTACGGAGCTGTCATGCTCTCTTTTGCTTTGGGCTTCGATCATTTTTGGGAGTTTTTGCGAGGCGCCCATGAGATGGACCGGACGGCTCTGGAATCTGATATTCACAAAAATCTTCCGCTGAAGCTGGCTCTTCTCGGCATCTGGAACCACAACTTCCTCGGGTGCCACACGCTTGCGATGATTCCTTACAGCAGCGCTCTCAGCCGTTTTCCCGCGCATATTCAGCAATTGGAGATGGAATCGAACGGAAAGCATATCGACAGGCATGGAATCAGGGTTGACTTTGAGACCGGCCAGATCATTTGGGGAGAGCCCGGCAACAATGCCCAGCATTCCTTCTATCAATTGATCCACCAAGGAACTCCTGTTATTCCTTTAGAATTTATCAGTTTCAAGGAATGTCAGTTCGGCGACGATATGGTGATCGACGGAACGACGAATCAGGAGAAGCTTCTAGCCAATATGTTCGCTCAGGCAATTGCCCTTGCGACAGGGAAAAAAGACGATAACCCGAACAAACAGTTCGAGGGCAACCGTCCGTCAAGAATCATCTTGGGCGAGAAGCTCACTCCCTACTCTCTTGGAACGCTCTTTTCGCTTTATGAAAACTGCGTGGCCTTTCAGGGCTTTATCTGGGATATCAACTCTTTCGACCAGGAAGGGGTGCAGCTTGGAAAAGTTTTGGCGGGGCGGGTGATCAAAAGCTTTGAAGGTTTCCGTTCCACAGGTAAAGAGACAGGCGAATACCCTCTGGGCGACGCTTATTTAAAACAGCTTGGGTTATAGACAAACTATAAGGGTTTCTTGTAATATAGACTCTATGGCAAGAAACCCTCTTCATAAGCCCACGATTCCCCGGAGAAGCCGCGTCTGCTGCAGGACGCGTGAAAAGCTTGAGCCCGGCGCCGAATACATTTCCCTGATTTTGGAAGGGGAAGGCGAAGGGGAGTATATCCGCGAAGATATCCTTTTGAGCTATTGGCAGCAGCACCCCGAGGACGAGTTGGCCAAACGGGCCAAAAGCAGCTGGAAATCAAAAATTCCTTTGAAGCCGGAAGCTCCGAAAGAACAGGAAGAATTTCTTGAAAGAGCTTATGAGATGTTCCTTGAGCATCATGAAAAAACCTCTCCCGAAGATCTTTTGAGGGCTTTTGTTCTTGCCTTGTTTTTACAAAGAAAAAAAGTGTTTATTTTCAGGCAGGAAATGCAGCATCTCGACAATCCGGCCTATGTGTTCGAGACCCAAGGGGCCGAAGACATTTATTGCGTCCCGGCCGTCAAACCGACCGAAGAACAAATGAAATCATTACAAGATGAACTCAGCCATGAAATCGGCATTGTGCCCTAGCTGCGGCAAAGAAGTAATTAAACCGGAAACCATTTCAGGAGAAACCCCCTGGCCCTTTTGTTCGGAAAAATGCCGGGACTCAGACCTTTACGGCTGGCTGTCTGAAGACTACAAAATTAGCCGTGATCTGGATGAAGAGGAGTTCGACGATTGGGCGAGGAAAAAATTCGGCAAGCTCGACCCTTACGATCCCGACGCTTTTTAGAGGTCTATGGACGAGATTATTAAAGATTTTTTTCTTTACCTGACTGCCGAAAAAGGGCTTTCGCTCAATACTACCCAGGCCTACCGCAGCGACCTTGCAAAGTTTTGCGATTATTTAATCGGAAACGGCATCGGCGATTTCA
>SLFE01000076.1 GCA_007124415.1 Waddliaceae bacterium
CCAACACTCTGTCAAAATCCGCCTCTCCCGTCTTATAAGATTCGGTTAGAATTTGAAGAGTTTGCCATGTTTGAGGCACCAGGGTTTCATGGTAGAGGGTCGCTCTTCTTTCAGCGTCCTGGAATTTATAGCGAATATCTTCAAAGTTGGCGAAAATATCCTGCGCGCTTTGATTCAACATGTCATTCACTGAAAAAATTTGACTTCTTGCCGCATTTTCACGTGCCCGATAAGTGCGGGTCCAAATGGGCAGGTTCAAGGCAACCTTGGCAATCAAGGGGTCTTTACCGCTGTCGGGAGTCGGCGCAATCGCTTTTCCCGCGTCAATCCAATCAATTCCCACCGTCACGTCTGGGTAACGGTCTTGTTTGACCAAACGATAATTTGCCCTTTCTTCTTCAGCACGCAAGCTCTGCAGGATGAGAGTCGGATTCCATTCCCGTAGCTGCTTTTCAGAGATGGCTTCCGGAATCTCAAAAGGCATCTCGAATAAATTTTCCGGAAGAGCTATATCCTCGCCGGATCCAATGTTGAGCAAAGCCGCGATTTTAGCTACCAGGCTTTGCTTCTGTTTTTGCAAGGCGGCGACATCGTCATGCAACCGATTGATGTCGATTTGTGTCTGAAGCGAATCGGCCATCGTTCTTTTTCCAACCTCAACCTCTTGCAAAGCTGTTCGTTCCAATAATTCAAGAATCTCAATATTTTCCCTTGTAATCGTGATAGACCTCTCAATGAAATTGAGACGATAAAACGCGTCTTTGATTTCCCGGATAAGCTTTGCGGTCAGGACATAGAGTTTTTGCTGCGCGACCAAGGACCTTCTGTATGCCAGTTGCTTTCGATTTCTTAATTTCCCGATCCAGGGAAATTGCTGGCTCAATCCTACCATGTTCTTGAGTGGGCCGATCCTTGTCTCGATACTTCTGATATAATTCCAATAATTGAGATTTGGATCCGGCAGAGCATCCGATGCTTTCATGGTGAACAGAGAAGACTGCCAATCGTAAAACGCCGCTTTCAGCTCCGAATTGTTCTCTAGGCCCAATTGTATATAAAAAGTTAGATCTTTATGGCCGCACTCAGCTTCGCAGTTATTTCCCGAAATCACAAAAAAAGATAAAAGGACAGAAGTGAGCGTTATTGTCAGGATCCGACTTAAAAACATGAGACCGCACTGCTAATTATTACACCTAAGTACCTTCTAAACCATTTTTAATTAATTATTAAGAGAAAAAAATAGCTATACCAAAAACAATTTAGCTCATACGGATATACAGCTCGGCCGACGGATGCCGATAGATCGAAAAGCGGGAGCTGAGCGAAAGGCATTTACCGATAAAAGCGTTTGAAACGCCTTCCCACGACAAAGCGAACTCCTTTTCAATCCAGTAAACAAGATCCCTAAACGGGTAATTGAGACCTTCCTGATAAAAATAAGAGGCCGCCTTTTCGAGAACCCTCCTTGAATTTTGCTCTACTGCCTCATCAAGGGCATAAATGTCGTCGTCCATCTTGATAAAGGCAAGCGGGAGCGACTCTCTCAATTTTTTTGACATCTCGGGACGGAGGTCAAAACTCGTCCGCTCCAGTCTTTCCTGGATCTCCTCGTAGGAGGCCAGCCCCTCGCGCCGGCGTACCCAAGGGATAAGATATCCGTCAGCCACCCGCTTCCAATCATGATCTGCGACCCTTCCTAAATCCACTTTTCTGCCAAATGGAGGCGTCTTGCGAAGGCTGTCTCCGATATCGAGTTCGAGTTGAACTTCTCCCTCAATTCGATGGGGGGCCGCTTCTTGTTTGGGAGGAGGCGTCGTTTTCTGTTCAGGGGGAGAAGGCCGGGTTGGAAGCTTCGAGAGGGGACGGACCGACCCGATATCGATTGTTTCGGGAACATAGGAGTCTTCCAAAGAGCGCGCGGCCCTCTCCTCGAGCCCTTTATCGGCCTTGGCCTTGACCGAGCCTCTGTCCCGCGCCATTTCAAGGAGTATGTCGTTGCCCCTTAAGTCCGACTCGTCATGCGCCGAACCCGCTCTTCCCAAGCGCCTTTTTAATTGACCAAGCAGTGCCATGATTTTTTACTGTTTCCCGAATAAAACTTCATAATAGAAGAATATTTTATTTTTAGCCAAGACATAAAACCGAGTGATTTATTATTAAGAGCCTATGAAAGAATCCTGGTCGACATGGCTTTCGCGCCATTATTTGAACCTCTATCCTTGCTATCGGGGAACCGGCGGCAAGGTGACGTTTATCGCCTCTGACTGGCATGAGGTGCGGGTCGAACTCCCCTTGAACCGAAAGACACGCAACTACGTCGGAACCATTTTCGGAGGCAGCCTCTACTCGTCAGTCGATCCCATCTATATGCTGATGCTGATAAAAATACTGGGCCACGGATACATCGTCTGGGACAAAGCGGCCAGCATCCGGTTTAAAAAACCCGGCACAAGCACCCTCTACGCCACTATGAACCTGACCCCTCCCGAAATCGAAAAAATCAAAAACGACCTCGAGACCAAAGAGTCTGTCGAAGTCGCCTATCCCATAGAATTTTCCGACGAGCAAGGAACCGTCTGCGCCAGCATTGAAAAAGTCATCTATATTTCTACAGCGGATTAGAGCCACAATCAGGGGTTAAAGCTTCAATTTATACTCATGGCATTTCTGCAAGCGGCAACCCGGGAAGGAGCATTTGATCTTCGATTAAGGTCCGACCGACCCTTCACCTCTGGAACAAATTTCTGATGCATCAGATGGTGCTCATAGTAAGTCAACCCCAAACTGGCCCCAACATTCGTTGCTAAAATAACAAACGCAAGCGGCGCGTTGACCGCAGTGACAAGCCCCCCGGCAGACAATGTCAGAGAAACCCCTGTTTTGGTCAGCTGAGCATATTCAGTATAAATACGCTTGCAGACATTGTTGAGGATATCATCGGTCAACTTAGAAAGCTGGTCGGCGGAATAGTTTTTTTCAACTGCATTGATAAAAGCTTTGTAGATTTCTTTTTCCCTGCTTCGATTCAACTTTTTTATCTTTTCATTTGAAAAATCTTCAATAAATTGCTTCAAAGCATCATTCTTTAAGCGGGGATCAAGACCTCGAACATGCTTGAGTATTTTTTCTTTGATCACTTTCTCTGAAGGATAGTAATCTTCACTTAGAAAATCTTTAACTAGCGATAACCTTTTTTTGTTATTACGAGTCTTTTTAAGCCTTGAACGAAGAAGCTCGATTTCATCGCGCAAATCAAGCAATTTGAACAAATGAACGGCATGCTTGCCAAAATTAGCCCAAAGCAATGCTGTTCCGATGACAGGAACGCTTTCAAAGGTCACCCTAAATACTTCGCCCATTTTATGAATAGTCTCGGCAATACCGCTGATATGAAACACTTCCAGAACACGTAAAACAGACTCCGCGGTCTCTGAGATAAATTGAGCAAAAACAGCATACAGATGTGCGTGGTCAGCGGCTATGGGAGCGTAATGCGCAATATTGACGACAGGACCTAGGAAAGGAACCTGTTCAAGCCCGACGTAGGCAGCGGCCCCGAGAGCAGAGTGCTTATGCCCCTTTCGGCCATGGTTTATTCTTTCACGAATTTCATTAAGTGTTTGGTTAAAAGCGTTGACTTCGTCAGCGACAGTCGTAGCCGGAAAATAGTCGGTAATCATTCGCTGATTGTCAGGACTTATCCAACTTCTCACGTCGATGCCAAGATCGTCGCGACGGCGATTTCTATAGTCCATTATCTTTCCAAAAAAGATCAGAGGATTGTGCTTCTCGTCGGGCGCTATACGAAATAAGCCTATCTTGACGCGATTGGCATTGGGAAAAATTCCTTCATAATCCGGAATATCCTGAATAAAGCCCGAGATATAATTGTTAATGCAGTAACACATGTGATGCAAATCGATTTCGGTGACAAAAGGGCCGATCACATTAAATAAATGCTGAACATTGTTCTTTTTAAAATGAGTTTGTTCATACAAACACTGAAAGTAATGCCGAACGATGAAATTCGCTCCATCGGCAAACTTTTTTCGGAAATCTTCCTCAAAATCAGGCTTATCAACTCTTAACTGCTCGCACTTATCGGAAATCATGTAAAGGATTTCAATTTTCTCATCCAAACAAAGCTCTACGTTGAAAAGAAATGTTTCGTATTGAGAGGGAATTTCTAATATTTGTTGACGGCATGCCACCTTTTGAACCCATGATTTGAAGTTATTGATGGCTCGAGTGCGCCCGCCAAGTGGAATAATCCGATCAATCACGTCTACCCGCACAGCAAACGTTTGAGATGTGGCCCCGCCCCTTCTTTTAACAATAATTTCCTTCTGCCCATCAAATCCTTTCCATGCGTGTTCCTGAACGAAGTGCCAGACTTTTTGAATGATTTGATCCGTTAACAGTTCCGTCCTGGTAAAAAAGAATTTGTGGCTGACGTTTTCTCCGCAACGAAAACAATCCTCAAATAAAGTTGCCCGAAGTCCCGAGTCCTTTCTTACAGCTAAAAAGTTATTTATGTGTGTCACGTCGTTTAGCGTACTCATTAGGATCCCTCGATTGTAAATGATTTGACGTAAATGATATATAAACTTAAAATTGTTGGCAAAGCAATTATCTGATATTTTAAAAAACACCAATATTTACGAAGCACGCCCCAACAGGTTATCCCTGGAAATGCTTATTCAAAATAAAAAGGAAAAAGAATTATGAATCCAGAAATAGAAATAAATACTCAAATAGCTGTGCAAATGAATGCATATTTTAATGTCCCTGCAAATCAACTACACCATCATGCAAACCAACAGGCAGCCATTCAAAACAGGATCAATCAACTGGTACTGGAAAGAAAGTATTTGATTAATTATTCCCTGCAGATTGATGAAAGTGAGACAACACGCATGGACCATAATATACGTTACGGGAAACCTCACTTCACCATCGATCTTGACGACCAAGAGGCTATTTTTAATGAAGTTAAAAGGTTGGAGGCTCGGATCAGATTATTAGGGGGCCGCTACTAAACATCGCCGGCCACTCCCCGTCTGGGATCGGTGCGGCGGAGAATATTGCTGACGTTTTTCTGGTTGAAGCCTTTGTACCCCTCGCGCCTTTGAAGGTTTTCCATCACGCTGCCGACAGCCCCTTCTTCCAAAAACTGAGTGGCTTGCTCGGAAGTGATCAGGTTCTTGTGCACAAGGGCGTCGACCCGTTTGGGATCGACCCTCCAGATGTCGGCGTTGGTGAATGCCTGGCGCAGATAGGAAAAGTCGCTGAAGGGATCCATCAGGCCGATGCCGAGGCGTGAGAGGTCGTGCTTTAAATCCTCGAAGTTGAACTGCGCCTCCAGATGATGCATGCCCGCTTTGAGAATAGAGTCGCCGTGCAGGGCGCACCAAAGCCCCACCGTGCCGAGCGATTGGGGCTCGGAGAGCGGCTCGTGGGCAAAGTCGATCGCCACTTCGTCAGGGCTCAGATCGACGTCGAGAAAAAGGACAAGGGTCGCATTGGCATTTTCCATCACCTGCGCGCCCCAGCCGGCCTCTTCGCCGGCGTAAAAGCGCTCGCGGCAAGTAAAGCCCAATACTTCAAAAAGC
>SLFE01000016.1 GCA_007124415.1 Waddliaceae bacterium
AGCATCTATGGACAATGCCCTTGCCGCCGATTTTTTTCTGATGCGCATAGTCAAGCGCAGCGGCGACTTGATGCAAGAGGTTGAAGAGGTCGCTTTCTTTCAATGGAACGGGCTGGGCGGTCACATACTTTGTGAGGTTCGTCGTCTCGCCCATTTCATCCACGACGCATTCCAGGACAAGAAAATACATTCCTTCGGCAAAGGACACATTATGTATCTTGACGATATTGGGATGGTCAAGCATTGACAAGACACTGACTTCTTCTTCAAAACGCTGGACAAACCCCCTGTCGGACCCAAGTTCGGCAGGCAGCACCTTAATCACAAACTGCCGTTTCATAAACCGATGTTCCGCCAGGTAAACGCGCCCTAGAGTCCCTTGTCCGATTTGCTTGATAATTTGATAGTCGCCTAAGCAACGATTTTCCATTTTAATGCCTCTCTAAATATCTTTACGACCATGCAATGGTCTAGCTGCAACTATACCATTGACAGACTTTATCTAAAAACCTTTGAGCCATTTTTTTATAAAATTCCTGATTGCGCCCTTGAGATCAATTGACAGGGATTGTTCAATGCAGTATTTTTTCAACATGCGATTTCTTTATTCAGTCTTGGTTTTGCTGCCTTGCCTTCTTTTCAGCGCGGACGCCCCTGTCAGCGATAACGGAAGGATCAGGCCGTTTACCGCTCATGCCATGGACTGGCTTTACGACAATTACCACGCCGCGAAAATCAAAGAAGAACACAAAGACCTTCTGCCGATCCAGATCGATAGCGCCGAAGAACTGCTTTGGGCTTTGCATCTTCTGGGCCACGAGCCCTTCGACTCGTTCCCTCTGTTTTATTCAGAGGGAAAGTGGAAATCATATGGCGAGCTCAAATGGCATGAGGTTGAAGAGCCTCTGCTCGGCAAATTGAAATTGTATGAAATGATGGGTTCGTACAATGGGAATCCGGAAGTGCCTCTTCATCTCAGCGCACCCGACATGAAAATGCTCCCCTCGTACGGCAACTTAGGAGTTTGGATCCCGCTGAAATCCGTCATATCCGTCAAGGAAAACCCTTCAGCCTATCCCGACTCCGAGTATTTAAGAATCCGAAGCGCATATTCCTCGTTGCAAAATGCCGCAAGAGCGGGCGACTATCCCGAAGCTGTCCGACTGAGACAAGAACTAGTCAACATCTTAGCGCGAAATTATCAGTCGATAGCAGGCAAGCCTGTTTTACAAAGTTCTTACAATGAACTAAATCTTCCCGGCGCATGGCAGCTGAGCATGGAAAACCTTTATTATCGGCTCCCTTGGGTTTGGATCGCGATAGGCCTCTACACCATCTCCTTTATATTACTTCTGACTGCCCCTAAGTTTGGCATTTGGGCTTTTCTTTCCGCCTTCGCCGTCCATACCTTTGTCCTAGCTCTCAGATGTTTCATTTTGGGCAGGCCTCCAGTTTCCAACATGCAGGAAACTATCCTCTACGTCCCCTGGGTTGCCGTTTTTTTTTCATGGTTCCTCTACTTCCTTCTAAAAAACCGCATCGCAATTTCCGCTGCTGCAGGCGCCGCAGTTATTTTACTCACTCTCAATCAGGTGACCTACGGCAGCTACGGACTGAGCACTGTCCAGCCGGTGCTTAACTCTCAATTTTGGCTGACAACCCATGTCCTGATGGTGGTGGGCAGCTATGGGGCATTCATTTTATCCGGCATTCTTGCCCATTATTATCTCATTGCGACAGTGTTTCAAAAAGCGCCCAAGCTTCCCAAACTCATTTTACAGACCCTTTATATCGGTACAGCCCTTCTTATAACCGGAACAATCCTAGGGGGAGTCTGGGCAGCGCAAAGCTGGGGGCGTTTTTGGGACTGGGATCCCAAAGAATCATGGGCGTTTATCTCCAGCTGTACTTATCTTGTCATCATCCATGCCTACAGGTTCGGCAAGATTGGCTCATTGGGGCTTGCGATCGGATCCATTCTCGGCCTTCAGGCCATTACATTTACCTGGTATGGAGTCAACTACATATTGGGCGTAGGGCTCCACAGTTACGGTTTCGGCAGCGGCGGCGAGCATTTTTATGCCTTTTTTACCGGTTTTGAAGTATTTTTTGCCCTCTTTATGCTTATTTTTCATTTATCCCGGCAAAAATCCGCCGACACCCCCTTGTCATAAAATCCGATTTCATTTAGGATATGTAATCCTTCGCAAATAGTTTTTCTATTTTTCTTGATTTTGACTGTTAATTAAAGTTAGAATCATTGTGAGGGATTAACTTCTTAAGTAAGTGATTTCTGATAAGCAGGGGCAAAAAAAACACTTGGATTTTTTTCAGTTAAAGATTTTTTCTTGTCCCGGCTGCAGTGGTCAGAGATTGCAAAAATTGCCGGCAAAAATAAATTTAAGGGACCAATGAGAACAATAAAAAGTGAACGTTTAAAAAAACTGGAGGCAGAATTACAAGATCTCGAGCAATGGTTGAAGCTCGGTCTTGTGCCCAAAAAAGATGTCGAAAAACACAAGGAAGAAATTCTCAGTGTTAAAGAAAAAATCTCGGAAGAAAAAGAACGCCTTCAAATTCTAAAAGAAAGCGGCGAAGTCGACGAATACATCGCGCCCAAGAGAACTGCCACCCGAGCCGGGTACACCGAAATGCCGACAATTCCCGACATCGATATGTCTGAGAGCGGCGCCGGATTTGAATCAGAATCAGAAGATACTCAATCCGGAAGTTTCGAAAAAACCGATGCCGATCAGGAAGATGAGACCGAGAGCGACAAGGACGAAAGCTTTGTTGAAGAAGAATCTTATTTCAGCGATCGCAATCGGTGGAAGCGCGGCGGCATAATCGATCCCGACGCCGATGACTGGTAAAAATTCGGAATTCAGTCTCTATTTTCATCTTCCATTTTGCAAAAAAAAATGTGATTACTGCCATTTTTTTGTACTTCCCGAAAGAGAGCTTCATAAAGATCAGCTTCTTCACGGATTGAGAAAAGAATGGCAGCTAATCAAAGCGATGTGCGAAGATAAGCGGCTGGTTTCCGTCTATTTCGGCGGAGGAACTCCTTCGCTTTTCGGAAGCGACAGGGTCGCCGAAATTTTAAGCTGGATTAATCCCGGCCCTATTGAAATCACGCTCGAAATCAACCCTGACGGGGTTGCTGAAGAACTCATGAACGCGTATGCCAAAGCCGGCATCAATCGCGCCAGCCTGGGAGTTCAGTCGTTTGACGACAATCTCCTTCAAACGCTCTCGCGCACCCACTCCTCCGCCCTCGCCCGGCGCGCCGTAGACGGCATCTACAACGCAGGCATTTCGAATATATCGATCGACCTGATGTTCGATATTCCCGGACAAACGCTAAAACAGTGGGAAACATCGCTCATCACGGCCTGCTCGCTCCCGATCACCCACATTTCCCTCTACAACCTGACGTTTGAGCCTCGCACGGTCTTTTTCAAAAAACGAAAGGATCTCCAGCCCCAAACTCCCGACGAAGCGACCAGTCAAGCCATGTATAAATCAGCTCAAGCGATTCTTCCCGCTCACGGCCTTTCGCAATACGAGATTTCAGCTTTCAGCAAACCCGGCTGCCAATCACTTCATAATTCCGGTTATTGGAAAGCAAGACCGTTTTTAGGGCTGGGCCCATCGGCTTTCAGCTATTGGAGGGGCTCGCGTTTTCGCAATATTGCAAGCCTGAACAAATACTGCCGAATGCTCGAAGAGGGCAAAAGACCGATCGATTTTGAAGAGACCCTAGAACCTGCCCCCTCGCTAAGAGAGCGTTTTGTCATCAACCTCCGCCTGCTCGAAGGGGTCGATCTAAACTGCTATCCCGGCATCGACTCCATCTCCTTAAGAGAGCTAGAGAGCAACGGACTTATCACTTTGCAAAGCGGGAAGGCAAAGCTGACCGATCTCGGCATTCTCCATTACGACACCATTGCCGCAGAACTGATCTAAAAATTAAAAAGAAAAATAGCCGGCTTTTTTTCGATGGCGGGCAGGGGGCTTTTTTTCCAGAGGGCAATTTCCTGCGTGAGTATGCCTTGTGTGGGAAGGGTCAGTTCCCAAGCGACACAGAGACGGGTCTCATCGCCAAGCACCTCAAGAAGCGCCTCCAGCGTGTATTTGTTGCGGTGGGGGGCCTCAATGAAAATTTGAGTGGCCCCATCTTGCCTTGAATGCTTTGCAAGTTGTTCAATACGCTCTTTGCGCCTTTCAGGCTCTTTCGGCAAGTAGCCGTCAAAATGAAAACGCTGCCCGTTCAGTCCCGACTGCATGAGCGCCATCATAAGTGATGAGGGGCCGACAAAGGCCTGAACTTTGATTCCGGTTTCTTTCGCTCGGGCCACGAGACGGGCTCCTGGATCGGCAATACACGGAAGACCGGCATCGGAGACCACTCCCCAAACTTCTCCCTCTCTTACTGGTTCAAGGAGAAAATCATAGTCGCGGGTATGTTTATTGAGCAAAGCAATCGGAATATCCTGAGGCCTTTTTTTTGTTTGAAAACGGCCGAGAAAGCGCCTCCCCCCCTTTTCACTTTCTGCGATAAGGCCGTCCAAGATCGATACGGCCTTGTCAACGCTGGGGGGCAGAAAAATTTCATGATGCAATACATCGCCTAAAACATTCGGCAGAAGAAAGAGTTTGCCTTTTGTCATGCGGTCAGCCTTGTGATTAGAAGTTCAAGCAAGACCTCGTCGGCAAGACCGCTGTTTTTCGCTTCCACTTCCGTTTTGTCGATAGCGGCAAGGCCTTCGGCAAAACGTTTAGCGCCGTAAGTTCTTGCCATTCGGATGTGCTGCTCCAAAATGCGGCCTCTAATGTAGGGGTATGCCTTTGTAATTTCCTCCTTGCCCGATCCGCTCGTGAGAACGGAACCGACAAAAAAGGCGGTTTGAAACTGCTTGCGGATCTGCCTGAGCAAAACAATCAAGGGTACTTGGTCTTTTAAAAGCTCTTTGCCGATCCTTATAGAGTCGGCCGCATTCAATTGAAAAATGGCCTCGCCTAATTTCCACCCCGTTTCCTGGTTGACCAAAGGGCAAGCACGCTCGATATCGCCGGGGGCGATCTCATCCCGGCTCCCGGCATAGCAGACTAGCTTGGTCAGCTCGTTGTGGAGCAAAGAGGCATCCGTCCCGACGCGCGCGACAAGGGCGCGGGCCGCTTTTTGATCTAGCTTCTTGCCTTCGGCACCCGCCTGTTCCATAGCCCATTCAATCATACGGGCTTCTTTTTCCCACGGCTTTTCCGATCCGCTCACATTGAGGACGACGCCGTTTTTTTCGGCTGCTTTATAGAGTTTGGTCGAGACGGCAAGCGAGCTTGCCGTCATAACCAAAACGGCGGCGCTTGCGGGTTTTTCAAGGTAGGATTCAATGAATTTCCTTACTTGGGAAGAGGCCTTGTCAACCTGATGCACCAAAACCGCCTTTCTTTCGGCAAACATCGAAAAAGAATTGAGCTCGCCTCCGATCTCTTCGGCCGCGCAACCCGGCTCAAAGCTTTTCATCTGCCGATTTTGCGAAATCCACCTGTGAACTTGCCGAACAGCCGACTGCGATTCAAACGAG
>SLFE01000027.1 GCA_007124415.1 Waddliaceae bacterium
TAATCATCTTTTCCATCTTCTTCGTCAGCCATGTCTAAAGACATGCCTTCCTCAGAAGATGAAAAATCTAATCATTTTCTAGAGCGCTCACCGCGGATTAGGGTCACAATCAGGGGTATAAATACACGTGGGAATTTCACGGGAAGCAATGTGGATACGCGCACGCAAACGATGACCTATTCTAGTGACGGTCTTAATCTTTTACTTTCAGAAACGGAGGGAAGAAAAACTACTAAATACATCTATAAACCCGGAACAAATCTCCTCAGCGTAAAATTGCTTCTTGGCGACGGCAAGATCATGGGAAGAGAATTTTATGACTATGACGAATATGGCATTCTCATATGCAGAATAGTCGACAACGGAACTTCTGAAGAACGTGAAGATTTAAGTGAATTGACTCAAAGACTTATCACAAGAATTTATCCCAAATACTCAACTCCATGTTTTGGTCTTCCGAGCGAAGTGACCGAACTTTATCTGGACCTTGAAACAGGGGAGGAAAAACAGCTCAGGCGGGTCGTCAATCAATATACTAGAGAAGGATTTCTGAAAAATCAGGAAGTTTATGACAGCGAAAACCAATATTGCTATTCGCTAGCAAAAGAATACAACAACTATGGCCAGATCACTTTTGAGACAAATCCTCTAGGTATCTTCGTTACGAGAGAGTACGATTTAAATGGCAATATGATTAGAGAAACCGGACCAAGGCCGGGATGCAAGAAGGAATGCACCTATGATTTTGCTAATCGCCTGATACGTGTTGATGAATTTGATGAAACGGACAGGTGTTTATCGAAATCATTTTCCTACAATCGAATGAGTTACAAAACTTCAGATGTTGACGAGTTTGGGCAGGAAATCACGCATAAATATGACGGATTGGGAAGGGAATTAGAGACCATTTATCCCAAGACATTGCTACCTAACGGCAAAATACAACACTCAACCGTCAAAAGAAAATTTGATCTCTTTGGCAATCCAACATCAATAACAGACGGCAGCGGCAGGACCACAAAGTCATCATACACTTGTCACAAAAAGCCTCGTTGCATCTTTTATGCTGACGGCACCAAGGAGTCATTTAGATACGATCTTGACGGAAACTTAACGAAAGAAGTTTCGCGAACCGGACTCATTACCTTTCACGAATACAACGCTTTGGGTCAGGAGATCGAAACAAGATTGGAATCGCCGAACGGTGAAATATTGCAACAAACAATCCATAATTATCAAGGCGGACTTCTCACTTACACAATTGATCCTGCAGGAAATCTGACTGAATACAGCTATGATGGAGCGGGAAGAAAAATCGCCGTGAAGCAGGGCGGGAGGCACACAACTTATGAATACGATACTTTGGGGAGGGAATCCGTTGTGAAGCAATGGATTGACAATGATCGCTATGTCGCAGAAATCAAAATATTTGATTTCTGCGACCGGGTTATCGAAGAGTTTGCCGAGGACTCTTTTGGAAATATTTCCAATCACATTCAAAATATTTATGATGAAATGGGAAATAAAATCTGTGTGATGGTCCACACTGATGAAGGAATTGCTATAACTGAGACCGAATACGACGCTCGGAAAAACCCTCTAAAGATCACTGACGCTTTGGGCAATATTACATATTACGATTACAATTATGAATTTTATAATGAACTAGGACAGAGGGTTCTTCAGAAAACAACCATTGATCCCAAAGGCATCCAGACTATTGAAACGCACGATGTATTTGGCAGAATTGTATGCGTCGAGAAGAAAGATCCGTATGGCGTGCTGCTTTCAAAAGTTGACCAAGTTTACGATAAAGTGGGCAATGCAGTTAGAATCGATCACACAGTGATAACTCCAGAACAAGAAAATCGAAAGATTACAAGCCTCATGGAATACAACAGCAACGATCAGCTCACATGCCTGATCGAGGCCACAGGCTCCATTGATCAAAGAGTCACCCGTTTTGAATACACCCCTTATGGCGAGAAGGAAAAAATAATCAAGCCGGACGGCGTTGAGTTAAGATATACATATAACACTCTTGGTCTTGTCGAAAAACTTGAATCCCTGAATGCGCCGCAGGAAAGGGCTATTTGTTATGAATATTCTTACGATAAGCTTAAAAATCTCGTTTCGGTCGTGGACCGCATTCATAGTTTTGTTACCGAAAGGAATTACAATAACCATTCGGAACTGATATTTGAAAAACTTGGTAATGATCTTGAAATTGTTTATGAAAAAGATCGTTTGGGCAGGACTGTCAAAGCCGTTTTTCCTGAACAAAGAGAAGTTGCGTATAAATACCGCGGCAAGAAGCTAATGGAAGCTTTTTACCACACACCGGGTGAAGGATACCGGACACGTTATCAATATGACATGACCGGGAAGATGATTCGGCAATACTACATAGGAATAGCGGGTAGAGTCGGTATTTTTTACGATTTGATAGGCCATGAAATCACTCGAGATTCAAGATTTTGGGTACAACGAAATATCACTTACGACGAGATGGGAAATCTCACTTCCTTTGATCTGAACGACTCATGGGGCAGCGAACATTGCGACTATTCCTATGACAGGCTCAACCGGCTTGCCGCTGAAGAGGGGCTAGCGTCGCATACATATACTCACGACTCCATTAATAATCGTGTCGCCTATGATGGGGATGCGGTTGCCATAAATGACCTTAACCAGGTTTTGTCGACAAACGGTCGATCCTACACATACGATCTTTCCGGCAATCTCACATCCGATTCCGACGCTCACTACTCTTATGACGCTCTTGACAGATTAACGACTATAGTTAGGCAAGAGGAGAAGTATCGCTATGTCTATGATTCCCAAAACAGGCGGATTGCCAAACAAAAATACCGCAGCACTTCTGATGGATGGACGCTCGACTCCACAGTAAAATTCATTTATCAAGGCGACTGCGAGGTTGGCAGTATTGAAGATGGCGCTCTCACATCCTTCCGCGCCTTAGGGGCAGGGCTTGGGGCGGAAATCGGTGCTGCTTTTGCTATTGAGCTGGAGGGGACAGTTTACTCTCCGACTCACGATTTATCCGGCAATGTCGTTGCCCTTGTGAATGCTTTATCCGGCAAGCTTGCCTATTCCTCCAGATACAGCGCCTTTGGCGTAGTAGAGAGGTCGGAAGGAATTTCACCCCCTTACCAGTTTTCGAGCAAACGCCTTGACCCTGAAACCGGGTGGACATACTTTGGCCGCCGCTACTACGACTCTTCATTGGGGCGGTGGACAACCTGCGATCCCAACGGTTATTCCGACGGCTATAACTTGTATGCATATGTTCATAATAATCCATTAACTTCCATTGATAAATTCGGACTTTTTCGTTTTACCCGTCCAAGAAGAATAGGCGAATGGCAGAACTCCGAGGGTTATGCTAACGGACAGTGTTATAATTGTTGGAGTCGAGACAACCCGAAGCTGCCGCAAGTTTCTTCTTATGATTTTGAGAGTCGTTTTCCCAAATCGCAGTCGTCGCAAAGTTTTACTGTCGGCACGCGGGCATTGAGTAATTTTGGATTAACTGCGATAAACGGCATATGCACAGTTTTTGACGGATGTAAGAGTTTTGCTTCCGGAGTATCGGAAATGTTTGACGGCGCTTCGGTTCGCGGCATATATAATGCGACTCATGGTATCATTTGGGATTTAATAGAATGTGCGTTAGGCTTGTACTTTAGGGTTTCAACAGAACCGGCATTGAAAATACAAAACGAATGGAATAATTTTTTTGAAAACTCCGGTCCCGATTCGCTGCTCCTCCACATTTGCCATAGTCAGGGCGCTATTCATACTAGAAACGCTTTGTTATCATACCCTGAGGAGCTTAGAAAAAGGATCGTTGTTATAGCCGTGGCTCCTGGCGCCTACATTTATAAGGATACGTGCAAAGAAGTATCCCACTTGGTGAGCGAGAGGGATCCGGTTCCATGGTGCGATTTTAGGGGGAGAATGCGCGAGAGGGACACGATCAAGTACTTGAAGGCCTCTCCGGGTAAAATATTCGACCACTTCCTGGATAACGAGTCTTATAAAAGGGCCTTACGTGAACAGATTGATATCACTAAACAAAAATACGGAGACGCTATATGGTAAAACTATATTATTATTTGATTTTTGCTTTGTTCATTATGCAATATAATCTGTTCGGAGAGAATTTTCATATGTCAAAAGCTAAAAGGGATTCTGTAAACAATCTTTTAAATAGGGTGGAAAGAAATTTATGCAATCGTTATAACATGAGTTGCGTTGGATCTGGCGGGGCTATGATGTATGAAGTTGAAGATTTAAGCTTGATGTTTTCAATTAATAGGCCATTGGATAGAAATCAAATTAGAAGAATAGTGGTTGATTCGGCTGAGTTATTTCTTAGAAGCATTAATAATGATCAAAGTATAAAAAAATTTCTGAGAAAATACCCATTTACCATTGATGATATTTGCTTATCTATCTTAATGAATAATTATGATGGAACATCGATGTATCATCCTGATTTAAATTCAGTTGGCTTGGTTAAAGGAAATATTCGTTATCATACAATAGAAAATAATGATTCATGGAATTACAAACAGACAATTGTGGAGTCGTTTGATGAAGCAAAACAAATCTTGGAAGGACAAGAACGATAAGGCTTGCGCAACAGAAAGAATTTATCTGCTTAAGTCTGAAATTTACTATAATAAATTTTCGTTTTAAATTTTTCCTATTTTGTAAAGCACGCGCAATGATTTGCTTGAGAAACGAGGATTTTTTACTTGAATAATCCGTGAAAGGGACACGATCAAGTACTTGAAGGCCTCTCCGGGTAAAATATTCGACCACTTCCTGGATAACGAGTCTTATCAAAGCGGTCTAAAATTGCAGGTTAAAAAAGTAAAAAAACGTTATGGGGACTATATATGGTAAAGGTATATTGTTGTTCATTCATAATATTACTCATCAGTTTAAATAATCTGATAGCCGGTGGTAATACTATGTCTAAGGAAAAAGATCAAGTCGTAAATAAGGTTTTGAACTCGGTGGCTAAGACCTTAAGTAGACGCCATGGTATGAGCTGTGTTGGTTCTGGCGGTGCGATGATGTATCAAGTTGAATATTTAGACCTAACCTTTTCAATGAATAGGCCATTAGATAAAGATGAGGCAAGAAACATTATTATAGATGCGGTAGATGAGTTTCTTAAGGCTGTTAATAATGATATTAAATTGAGGAAATTTTTAGAGGTGTATCCATATGGCCCTAAAAACATTTCTGTGGGAATAATGCTTCGTAATTATGATGGAACAAAATTATTTCACCCTCAATTGGGTACTGTGGGATTTGTAAATGGAAATGTTCTTTATTTAACAGATGATAAAGAAAATTCATGGAAATACAAAGAGGAAATAGAAGAGTCATATGATGAAGCAAAACGAATCTTAGAAGAACAAAAACGTCAAGACTTTCCCGATTGATAAAGAATTTAGGGTCGGTCCCTGCATAGGGCGCTATTCATACTAGAAACGCTTTGTTATCATA
>SLFE01000006.1 GCA_007124415.1 Waddliaceae bacterium
TAGAAAATATTGACGCTTTCAATCAGGATGAATCCATAAATATCTACCACGCAGGCACAGCTGTCGATGATCGGGGGCAAGTCGTGACAGCAGGCGGAAGAGTTTTAGGCGTCGCAGGAATCGGACAAAATTTAAACGAAGCTGTGGATAAAGCATACAAAGGCGTTGTCAAGATATCGTTTACAGACGCCCACTATAGACGGGATATTGCCGGACAGGGAATGATAAGCGAGGAGGTTAAAGAGTGTGCGGGATCATCGCAATTATAGATGAAGAGCCGGTAGCCGAGTGGATTTATCAAAGCATGATCCAGCTGCAGCACCGCGGACAGGACGCCGCCGGGATATTCACATACGACCCACAAACGAATAAGCATTTTCTGCATAAAAACCGGGGACTTGTCAATCAAGTCCTGACCGCTAAAACCCTTCCCCTTACCGAAGCATCCTGGGGAATCGGCCATGTCCGCTACCAAACTGTCGGCATCGGAGGCGTCGAAGATACCCAGCCGATGATTGCGGGAGAAAATCCAACGATCGCTCTGGGCTACAACGGCAATATCGTCAACTACCTTCCCTTGAAACATCGTTTGGAATCCGAAGGGTGCAAATTCAGCTCCAGCTGCGATGCCGAGGTCATCCTTCAAATTCTGACAAAACACCTCCCGAAACAAAACTGCCGCTTCGAAGATATTTCCAAGGCCGTCAAACAAGTCTACAAAAGAGTGTCCGGGGCCTATTCCGTCGTCGCCGTTATAACAGGCGTCGGCATGGTCGCTTTTCGTGATCCGGCAGGGATCCGCCCCCTCCTCTACGGCACCCGGCAAGGTAGCAAGGGTTATGGTTTTGCGTCAGAGACTTACGCGCTAACGTTTTGCAATTTTGAAAATCTGGATAACATCCAACCGGGAGAAGTCTTCTTTGTCGATAAAAATTTTCAGGTACACAGAAAACGCCTGGTAGAACAGCCTGCCTCGTACTGCAGCTTCGAATTTAATTATTTCGCCAAGCCGAATACGGTGATCGAAAATCGGGAAGTGTATCGAATGCGGTCGAATCTAGGAAAACTCCTCGCCGAAAAAGTGAAATTAGAAGACTATGCCATTGATGTCGTCATCCCCATTCCCAATACCGCCCGTCCCGCCGCACTCGCTGTCGCCAGGCATCTGAACATCCCCTGCGAAGACGGATTCGTCAAGCAAGAGCACATCGGCCGGACATTCATTATGCCAACGCAGAAACAAAGAGAAAGCGCCATATCCCGAAAGCTTGCTCCCGTCTACTCTGTCTTTGAAGGCAAAAATGTGATGCTTGTCGACGATAGCATCGTAAGGGGGACAGTATCGAAAAAAGTGACGGCATTGGCAAGACAGGCCGGAGCGAAAAAAGTTTATTTCGGATCAACATTCCCCCCCATCCGCTACCCTTGCATTTACGGCATTGACTTTGCCGATAAAGAACAACTCATTGCCCACAACCGCACCATTGACGAAATTGCCCGGGAAATCGGACTCGACGGCCTTGTCTACAACGACATCCCGGAATTTAAAAAAGTCATTGGAGTGAGCGGTCTCTGCAAAGCCTGCCTAACAGGAAAATATCCCACAGATGTTGAAGGTATGGAAGAACTCAAAAAATTAAGACAAAAAGATATTCTAAACCTGGAAAAGGCGCATACATAATGGAAAAAATAGCCATTCTTGATTTCGGATCACAATATACCCAGCTTATAGCCAGAAGGCTCAGAGAGCTGAATGTCTTTACGGAAATCGTCAACCCTGAAAGGTTTCAATACGACAAAAACATCAGAGGAGTGATCCTATCAGGAGGCCCCGGATCGACGGAAACAGAAGAAGCAAAGCTTCCTCCCGAACTTTTGAGCGGGGAAATCCCTATGCTCGGCATCTGCTACGGGATGCAGCTTATGAATACACTCTTTAAAGGCACTGTTGGTTCATCAACTCATAGAGAGTATGGAAAGCAAGGCATCAAACTGAAGCTGTCGGCCCCTCTTTTCAAAAGTCTGAATCCGCACGAATCTGTCTGGATGAGCCATGGAGACAGCATTGTCTCTTTGGCCGAGGATTATCAAGTCATTGCCGAAAGCAAGGGAAGCGTCATTGCCGCAATACAGCACAAATCGCTTCCTTTTTACGGATTGCAATTCCACCCCGAAGTCACGCACACGCCGAACGGCACCTTGATGCTTAAAAACTTTCTCGATCTCTGCCAATGCCGGCAAGACTGGACTACAGATATAGCCCTGCAGGAAATCATCAGGGATATAAGGGAAACAGTAGGTAATGGAAGAGTCGTCAGCCTTGTCTCCGGAGGGGTCGATTCGACAGTCTCTACTTTTCTTTGTTTCGAGGCTCTAGGACCCGAAAAAGTCATTCCGATCCATATCGACAGCGGACTGATGAGAAAAAATGAAAGCAGAGACGTTGTAAAACTCCTCCGCTCCCACGGCATGAAGAATCTCGATTTTGTCGACGCCTCCTCTGACTTTCTCAAAGCCTTGAACGGCATCGCGGCGCCCGAAAAAAAGCGGCAGATTATCGGCGACTTATTCATGACAATTTTGGACAGGGAAATGGAAAAACTCGGAGCAATGGACGAAAAAACCTTTCTCTGCCAGGGAACGCTCTATACCGACCTAGTGGAAAGCGGAAAAGGGTGCGGCCAAAATGCCGCCGTCATCAAAAGCCACCACAACGTTAATTCCCCTTTTGTCGAAGACAAAAGGAAGAAAGGGTTGATCATCGAGCCCAACCGCCATATTTTCAAGGACGAAGTGCGCCAGGTGGGCGAGGCGCTCGGCATTCCTCACCATTTAGTGTGGCGCCACCCTTTTCCCGGCCCCGGACTGGCAATAAGGATCCTTGGAGAGGTGACCTCTTCGAAACTTGAAACCTTGCGGGAGGCGGAAGCGATCTATGTCGATGAAATCAAAAAAGCGGGCCTCTACGACAAAATCTGGCAGGCTTTTGCCGTACTCCTGCCTGTTTCAGCAGTCGGAGTGATGGGAGACAAGAGAACTGAAGGAGCTGTCATCGCCCTTCGCGCTGTCACAAGCGTCGATGGCATGACCGCAGACTTTTACGATATGCCGCACGATATCCTGTCCCGCGCAGGCACACGCATCATCAATGAGGTTCCTATGATCAATCGGGTTGTTTACGATATTACCTCAAAACCTCCAGGAACCATAGAATGGGAGTGATATGCACAGGACACTAAACGTTTTAATCGCTATTGTCGGAATCTACTTTTTTTTTCTGATCCTCATTTATGTTTTTCAGCGCCAGTTGACCTATCTCCCCTCTCCGGCCGTTTCCACTCCGGAGCAGGCAGGAGTTCCCGAGATGGAAATTGTGGAACTGCACACTGCCGACGGGTTGACATTGAACGCTTGGTACCGCTCTCCAACCCGCCCCTTTAAACCGACAATAGTCTTTTTTCACGGCAATGCCGGCCATATCGGCAACAGGGGGCTGATTGCCCGCCCATTCCTCGACACCGGCTACGGCTTCTTGCTTGTCACCTACCGCGGCTATAGCGGAAACCCCGGCAGCCCCAGCGAGGAAGGGTTGTACAACGACGGCAGAGCAGCCATTAAATTTCTTGAGCAAAAGAATACCCCTCTTAGCTGCATTGTCCTTTACGGCAATTCAATCGGCACCGCCGTCGCCGTCCAGCTGGCGACCGAATATCCTGTTGCCGCCCTGGTCCTTCAATCAAGCTTGACCTCACTTACCGATGTGGCCAGATATCATTACCGCATCTTCACATTCGAAACGCTGGTTAAGGATAAATTCGCATCGATCGATAAAGTTGCAAATCTTGATCTCCCGATCTTTCTTCTTCACGGAGAAGACGACCGCATCATCCCTCCGAAATTAAGCCGCCGCATTTATGAAAAAATAAAGGAGCCAAAACAACTTTTAATTGTTCCGTCCAGGGGGCACAACACTTTGTTCG
Organism: Waddliaceae bacterium; assembly: GCA_007124415.1. GTDB lineage: Bacteria > Chlamydiota > Chlamydiia > Chlamydiales > SLFE01 > SLFE01. The sequence goes on from SLFE01000006.1 coordinate 3,981, forward strand.
AGCCTGAGGCCGTAATCCAATTCATTCAGGAGCATGTAAAATGCCAGCAGTCCGATTCGTAACATTCGACACAAGCCACTTAAGCACAATGTTTTTTGTAGTCATGTTATGGATACTTTTTTCATGGCTTGGATGCAGGCAAAAATCCATAAAAACAGATAAAACCATCCGATGGTGTCTGGCAGCTTTTCTGATCAGCTATGATGTCGCAAGGGCTCTGTTTTTAATCATTCAATTCACCGATACAAGAATTTTTTTAGCGCTGCCCCTGCACTTATGCGATCTGGCCCGTTTTGCCGTGATCATTACCCTCATCTGGAAAAATCAAAAAATCTGGGAAATCGCCTGGTATTGGGGCATCGGCGGATCCCTGGCCGCCATCATCACTCCCGATTTGCTTTTCGGGTTTCCCCACCTCTTCTACATCGCCTTTTTTTTCCATCATGCAGGAGTTGTCATCGGCTCGCTTTATATGGCCTTCAGCTGCAGATTTCCCTTGCAATTCTCATCAACCTGGCGTGTTTGGATCTGGACGCACATCTATGCTCTTTTCGTTTTCATTGTCAATTTGCAAATGGGTACTAATTTTCTCTACATTATGCGCAAACCGGACCGGCCGACAATGCTTGATTACATGGGCCCTTGGCCGTATTACCTGCTCAGCATGGAAGCGCTGCTCATTCTCTCGCTCCTAGCGCTCTATTGGTTCTTCAAACTGGTTCCACAAAAATACTGCCGAAAACCCGCTTGAACCCAGTCTCTTCTAAAATATAAAATCATTGACAACTGAGCTCTCAGCCTTATATTCTCTACCGAAACGGAGGTTTGAAAATGAACACAGTTCAAAAGCCCAAGTTATTCCAGTACGCGGTCTGCCCTTTCTGCCAAAAGGTCGACGCTATCTTGGCCTATAAAAAAGTACCTTTCGAGGCTGTGGAGGTTCACCCTCTGAATAAAAAAGAGATCGGGTTTTCTGAAAACTATAAAAAAGTTCCTATCTATATTGACCAGGAAGGTCGGCAAATCAACGATTCCACCCCGATCATGCGCAATATCGATTCTACATACCCGGACAGGCCGGTTTTTGAGACCGACCAGGCAGCCAAGGCTAAAGAAGACCAATGGCTCAAATGGTCGGACGAAGTGCTGGTCTCCTCTCTTCCGCCGCTTGTCTACCGCAACATCAAAGATGCCTGCAAAGCCTTTGGCTACATTGCCAATGTAGGAAAATTCAGCCCATTTCAAAAAATGGCTATCAAGTATTCAGGGGCCGTCGTGATGACCATGGTCGCCAAAAAAAGCGCCAAAAAGAAAAACATCGCAGACCCTGTGCGCCACTTTAAAAATTGCCTGACCGAATGGGAAAAAGCGCTTGAAGGAGGGAAATATTTAAATGGCCATAAGGCCAATGGCGCCGATTTAGCGGTCTTCGGAATTCTCAAAAGCATCAGGAACCTCCCCGCTTTTAAATATGTTGAAGAAAACCAAACTGTTTATGAGTGGTATCAAAGGATAGAAAACGATGTCAATTGTAACTGAAATCGAAAGGGCGTTAGCATCA
>SLFE01000088.1 GCA_007124415.1 Waddliaceae bacterium
GGTGATTTGAGTGAGTTGTTGCATCGATGCGTTGTGAAGCATTTTTTCGATCAGGGGGCGGTATTGGGTTTGCGAGCAGGAGACGGCGACTTGCATGTCGGCGTGCTTTTCGGTTAGGGTTTTGGCGACGCTGAGCTGAAGGGGGAAGTTGTTCTGTATTTCGGATCTTCGGCTGCCGGGAAAAAGGGCCAGGAGTTTTTTTTCCGGATGCGCGGCTGCAGGATTTTGGCGAAAAGTTTCAACCGCCTCGACGACGGGGTGGCCGACGTAGCGGACGTCGAGGCCTGTATGGGCGTAGAGCGGCGGTTCGAAGGGAAGTATGCACAGCAGCTGGTCGTAGTATTTGGCGATTGCGTCGATTCTTTTTTTCCCCCATACCCAGACTGTCGGCGAGACGTATTGAACGATCTTTCCTTTGTAGCCGTGCCTCCTCAGACTTTTCGCGAGCCTTAAGTTGAAGCCGGGGTAGTCGATCAGGATGACGGTGTCGGGCCTTCTGTCGAGTATCTGATTGCGTATCGTCCGAAATTGCCTGATCAATGCGGGCAGCCTCGCCACGCAGTCTTTGAACCCCATCATTTGGAACTGTTCCATAGGGATCAGGGACTCGAAAAGGGTTGTGCGTATCCTCGGCCCGCCGATGCCCCATAATTTGATTGAAGGGGAAATGTCTCTTAACGAGGGTATGAGCTGGCTGCCGAGAAGGTCGCCGCTTGCCTCGGCCGCTAATAGAAAGATTGAGGTCATAGTCTTGCTTCCGCTTTCTGTTTGTTGATGAGGATCAGGTTTCTGATGTAGGGGATCATTCCGAAAGTCGGTCCGATAAAGTTGACAATGTCTGCCATCGTTATGAAATAAATAGAGGATATGGCCGCACCCGCCAGGCTGATCCACCAAAAAGTGCGTCCGATGACGCTTTGCTGTTTTTTTTCGGAGCGCCACCATTGGATCCAGAATCGGCTGGCAAAAAGGGCGGTTCCCAGTATTCCGACGGCATGCCAACCGAGAGAAAGGGGGGAGGCGGCCATTTTTCCGAGAAATTGCGGGGTTCTTGCCAGGACAAAATTGCCGTCCGGCAAGCTTTGAAGATAGAATGAAGCGGCGGCAAGAGTCGATGCGGCGACAAAGAGTTTGACGACGGAGTGAAACGGCCACTGTTTACGCGGCTCGTCCATCAAGTTGAGGTTGCGCCAGGATATCACGCCGTTAATCGACTGAATCAGGCAAACGGCGAATTGAAGCTGTATCATTGTATGGATAATCATAACGCTGTTGCCGAATAGCGAGATTTTCCAGAAGGTTTTGTCCACAATGCTTTTTTGCTTCAGTTCGCTGCTGCCCCATTGGTAGATGAAGCGGAGGAAGAAGCAGAGATTGGCGATGAAGCCGATCGGGTAGAGCAAGTCGCGCCATTCGGAGGTCATGCCCGGTCTCCGTCTGTCCGGACTCGATATCCGAGGCGCCGTTTGGCCATCCAGCGGACCGCAAACATGTCGGCGATAGTGTTGAACGACCGGTTGAAAACGTTGTACTTTGTCTCTCCCTTTGTTCTTTCGCGGTGGTTGACGGGCACTTCTCCGACTTTGAATCCGTAAATGAGGAAGAGGGCGGGCAAAAATCGATGCATGCCCTCATAAAGGGGGATTTGCTTTAAGCTTTGGGCTCGGTAGAGCTTGAGCGAACATCCTGTATCCGAGATGCCGTCTTTGCACAGGCGGCTTCTGATCGAATTGGCGACAGTTGAGATGATTTTTTTCTTCCATGGATCTTTTCTAGTCCGCCTTCTCCCGCAGATAAGGTCATAACCGTCCATTGCGGAGATGAGGTGGGGTATGTCGGCGGGATCGTTTTGACGGTCGCCGTCGATGGTGATCACAAATTCGCCTCTAGCGGTACGGAAACCGGCATCAAAGGCGCTAGTCTGTCCGTAGTTTTTCTCGAAAGAAATAATTTGCAAATAGGGGCGGCTTTTTTGGAGTTTTCTTAAGAGCGGAAGGGTTTGATCCTGGGATCCGTCGTCGATGCAAATCATTTCCCAAGGGTGGCCAAGGTTTTGCATGACAGGTTCGATCTCTTCGACAAGCTCTTCGATATTGCTCTCTTCGTCTTTTAATGGAATGACAATAGAATATTTCATAATTGTTCTCTTAATTGCTTTTTAATCCACTCGCCCCCGTTTTTGAAGATGTGCTCGGGCGTCCCATGCCCTTTATACCCGATAGAGGGACTGATGATCAACTCCGTTTGAGGCGAGCGCACCCCTTCGTTGAAGGCCGCATCGGTCAGTTGCCTGATAAACTCGTAGGCATTGGTCGTTCCTACCATGACGTCGCGGTTGCCTATGTAGAGGCGGACGCTGGTATGGATAAGTTCGGGAATCAAGCTATACACGCTAAGGTCTTCCATGATGTGGTTGTCATGCAGATGGACAAAGCTTGTGGATCCTTTCAATTTTGTCAGGGGGGCGAATAAAACCACGGAATGGATCCGTTTCTCCCGTGCGGCCAAATGGGCGGCAATAAGCGAGCCGCGTGAGAGCCCTCCGACGGCCAGGCTGCCCGGATCTGCCGCGCCGATTTCGATAAGTTCGAGTATGGATTTATGGGTTTGGTCGAGAAAGGGGGTCAAAAAGTCGTGATCCGCTTCGAGCCTCTCCGCCCATTTTTCCATCACTTCTTTTTTGCCGTATTCGTCGTGATAAGGCAGGCTTGCGGAAAAAACTCTGACATTTTCGCCGGCAAAAGGGGCGGCGGGCCGATTATAGGGGTCGAGATGCAGGCTGTCCGATCCGGAAAGGGAAAAATAAAAAAACGCCGGCAGCGGGCCTTTCTCAAGGGAGGGGCCGACAAAGTGGAAAGTCTGGCCGGTGTTTAGCTCAACGCGATCTTCCGCCACGCTGCCCTCTTGGTTTCCTTTTTCTTTTCGTGACATATTTTGGTTTTTTATCGGGATGATGGTGCCTGATTTTTTTATGCATCTGTTCCCAACTGAAATAACTTTCGGCAAGGTTTTTATCTATAAGGGCACGGACCTTCAAAAACTTTAAGGCCAAAGGGAAATCATTGTCATGAAGGAATTTGTACCTCGTCTTTTTCTTCATTCCGAGAGGAGTCAGCCTGTATTGAGTCATGATCAGATAATTAGCGATCGCTGAAAGCTTTTTCGGAAAATGGATGAAGCTCGACATCAAGATATCGCGGATGACAGATCCGACAAGAATGGTCAGCTCGCCTAGGTTGGGCGGTTTTTCCCGATCTATAAATTTTTTTTGAACCTCTTTGTGGACAATAGGAAAAAAGAGGCAGGCGATTAAAAGGGGACGCTCGAGTGTAACGTTGGGGTTGCGCAGGTGGATTTCATCGATAGTTTTGAGGAATGAAAAAATCTCTTCGGAGTGCGGCCCTTTGAGAAATTCATTGATTTTGGGAATGAGAAGTTCCAATAGGTCGTGTTGGGTCAGAAGCCGCATAAAATCATGGGCATGCCCTGATTCGAGCATTCGGAGCAGCTCTTCCAGAATCCGGGCGGGAGCGCTTTTTACGATTTCTTCGCGGCAATGCTTTAAGGCTTCGAGGCAGCCGGGGTCGATTTTCCAGTCGAATCGGGCTTGAAATTTAAGGAGCCGGATCATTCTGACAGGATCCTGCTTGAAACGAGTTTCGGGATTGCCGATAGATCGGATAATTCCTTCTTTGAGGTCTTCCCAACCGTTGACATAATCGATAACGGTTTGGTGGCGGGGGTCGTAAAAAAGGCCGTTAATGCTAAAATCTCTGCGCAGCGCGTCTTCTTGCGGGCTTCCCCATTCGTTGTCTCTGACGATCAGTTCGCTGTCTTCGACTTTTCCTGTCCGGAAGGTCGAGACTTCAAAGACTTTTTTTCCGATCCTTATATGCGCTAGGCGGAAGCGCCTTCCGATAAGGAGGCAGTTTCTTTTAAAGATATGCTTGATCTGTTCAGGGAGGGCGGCGGTTGAGATGTCGAAATCTTTCGGTTTTTCGTTGGCAAGGATATCTCTGACGCAGCCGCCGACAAGGTAGGAGGTAAATCCTGCATCCCTAAGTTTGTTCACGACAAACAGAGCGTCGGGATCTATGAGATTGTGATTAATGCCGTGATCTTTAAAGAAATAAATATTCGGTTCCACGTGAGAGGCAACATCTCCTTATAAACCCCTTAATTTAAGGGAAATTGTGTATAAAGTCAAATCAGCGTTTATAAAAATACTTGTGTTTTTTATTTCGCTGTATAGAATCTTTTGGCATGCAGTCCATTGCGATCACACACCGTTCATTGCATCGGCTTCCCGGCAGGAGCGAAGATGAAACCAATCTGACAATGGCCTGGAGATCCTTCGGTGATTATGATTGGAAGCTGGGACTTTACCTTGCTGATTCGAATCGTCTCGATTCTTTTGTAAAAAGCAGGATAAGCGGTAAAAATTTTTGCTATTTGGACTCGGGGGCCGGCCACGGGACTGCAATCGATACGTTCCTGGAAAAATATGGAGGATCGACAAAGAAATGCGTGGGCATTTCCCTTCATTACTTCAGCGATGTCAAACAGCTTCTAAAAGAGCATCGGGCCAAGCTTAAGTGGTATTTGGGGCCGGCTCAAGCCGCGTTGGGGAGGATGCATGAAAAGTTCGATCTCATCACAGACTTTTTCGGTGCCTACTTTTATTCCGTAGAGCGGCCGGAGTTGCTGCGCCTCTATCACAGCCGATTAAAGGCAGGCGGAAGAGCCTATATTTATTTAAATCCTATAACCTGGGAAAAACACGCGGCGGCGCGTATTAAACGAAAGCGGGTCTACAGACATCTTGAGGCTGAGCTTGCCGATAAGTATCCCGAAACTTTTCAGCTTTCGAGAGAAGGAGCGGTTCTAATCATAACAAAGTGTTCGAAAAGATGTCCGCCGATAGAGTACGAGGTTCAAAGGAAGGTGTATCACCGTTCGATCACGTGCGAGACAAGAAGACCGACTCGGGCCTTTTACAAGCAGGGCAATGCCCTGTTTCCAAAAGTCACGCTGATCGAAGGTCCTCCAAGGAAAAGGCTGCGGCAAATTTTCCTTGATTCTGAGAACGATATCGATTAATTTTAAAGCTAATATGAGCTTAAAAACGGAAAAAGGAAAAATTTTCGGCACCGACGGCGTCAGAGGACGGGCGAATGTCTACCCGATGACTGTTGAAGTAGCCTTGGCTTTGGGAAGGGCTGCGGGTAAAATTTTTCAGCGCCACAGCGGAAAGCACCGCGTCGTGATCGGCAAGGATACAAGGCTCTCATGCTACATGTTTGAAAACGCATTGATCTCCGGACTCTGCTCCATGGGCGTCGACACTTTGATGCTCGGACCGTTCCCGACGCCCGGCGTCGCATTCATTACAAGAGCTTACCGCGCAGATGCCGGCATTGTGATTTCGGCTTCTCATAACGCTTTCTATGACAATGGGATCAAGTTTTTTTCTTCAGAAGGGTTCAAGCTTCCGGATAAACTTGAAGATGAGA
>SLFE01000133.1 GCA_007124415.1 Waddliaceae bacterium
ACCACTCCATTCTTCTTTTAAACGCGGGCATTTCATCAAGCAGATCGCCGTCCAGAGTCTCGACGGCAAGAAGCGGCAAAAGCCCGACAAGCGAGCGGATCTTGAGGTGGCGGAAACTTTTATCGGGAAGGTGGAGAAGGTCGTAGAAAAAGCCGTCCTCATCATCCCAGAGGGAATATCCCTTTTCTCCCATATTCGTTGTCGCCGCGGCGATGCGGAGGAAGTGCTCGAAAAATTTGGTGGCCGAATCCTGATAGACAGGATTTTCCTTCGCCAGCTCCAATGCGATCTTCATCATCACCGCGCAGTAAAAGCCCATCCAGGACGTGCCATCCGACTGGGAAATCGAACATCCGGAAGGAAGAGGCTGGCTCCTGTCGAATATGCTGATATTGTCCATGCCCAAAAAGCCGCCTTGGAAAATATTGTGCCCCTGCGCGTCCTTTTTATTTACCCACCAAGTGAAATTCAGCAGAAGTTTGTGGAAAATTCCTTCCAAAAAGGGACGGTCGGGCTTACCGCTTGCCTTTTCATCGATTTTGTAAACCCTCCATGCCGCCCAGGCATGCACAGGAGGATTCACATCGGAAAAATTCCACTCGTAGGCCGGCAGCTGCCCGTTCGTGTGCATATACCACTCCCGGGTCATCAAAGTGAGCTGCCGCTTGGCAAAAACAGCGTCGATCAAGGAATAGGGTATGCAGTGAAAAGCTAAATCCCAACTGGCATACCAAGGATATTCCCATTTGTCCGGCATCGAAATTAAATCAAAATTAACCAGGTTCTCCCACTCCCGATTCCTTCGGCGACCAGGGGCGCCTTCTTTAAGCCATTGCTCGACGTCGTAAAAATAAAACTGCTTGGACCAAAGCAGGCCGGCAAAGGCTTGCCTCTGGATCTTTTCCTCCTCCTCGTCAAGGCCGGGATTTTGCACCGACCGATAAAACTCATCGGCCTCTTTTTGCCTCTTGTCAAAAATTTCTTCGAAATTTTCAAAGGGTTCCGGAGGAATCTTGCCGGTCAGTCTGAGCTTATAAACCGAAGCTCCTTTCGCCGGAATCAAATCGCGGTAGAGAACCCCGCATTTCGTTCCTTCCTGCTTCGGGTTGACCGCCTCTTTTTCCCTGTCCACGATATAGCGGTGAAACGCATCCTTGACATAGGGCGTCTCGTTTTTCTTGCCGTACAGTTTTTCCCTATTCGTTTCATTCTCTGTAAACAAAACCTCTTGAGGAGGATCGAAACAAAATGTGTAATTGCCCAAATTTTCATGGCGGGCCAGCACCACGCTGTCCATGAATTTTAAGCTCGGCTTTTCATGAATCTCTTCTATGGGGAAATTGGAATAGCCCCATCCCCAGGTATTTCTGAACCAAAGCTGCGGCACTACGCAGCAGACCGCGTCTTCGTCCGATCTGTTTTCCACCGTCACCTTGATCAAAATGTCGTCTTGAGCGGCTTTTGCAAACTCGACAGTGACATCGAAATAGCGCCCAGAATCAAAAATTCCCGTGTGTTCCAGCTCGTATTCGGGCCGGGTGCACGTTCTGCCGCGGTTTTCCCTGACAAGTTCCCGATAGGGATATTCGTCTTGCGGGTACTTGTAGAGCATCTTCATGTAGCTGTGGGTTGGAGTGCTGTCGAGATAAAAGTAGGCTTCCTTGACATCCTCTCCGCTGTTGCCCTCGGGGCCGGACAGGCCGAAAAGACGCTCTTTCAATATCGGGTCTTTTCCGTTCCAAAGGGCAAGGGAAAAACAAAGGTATTGGAACCGGTCGCAAATTCCCGCGAGGCCGTCTTCGTTCCACCTGTAGGCGCGGCTTCGGGCATGGTCGTGAGGGAAAGACTCCCAAGGATTTTCGTCCGGGCTTGCATCCTCGCGCACCGTCCCCCAGGACCTTTCGCTTAAATAGGGTCCCCAATGCTTCCAATTGGACTGCTTTTTCCGATATTCCTTGAGCCTTTTGTTTTCTTCCGTCATCATAAAACCATAGCTATTGCTTTTTATATACGATCTCTTCTTTATGGACAAAAAAACCTCATTCATCTAGCTTTATTTTCAAAAAGGATTCATATGAAAAAAATTTTGTTCCTTTTCCTAATCCAGATAAGCCTTCTAGCTGCCGACACGCAATTTTATGCCGGCCCTCACTTCAATTATACCAGGCTTCGATTCGACACCCCGTTCGAACTGGAAGGATACATGGGAGGAGCCGCCGCCGGCGCTGAATATCAATACAACTGCCTCTTCACTTCCGCCGAGGTTGAAGGGTATTGGAACGCCGGCCCCATTACAGGGAGGCCATGCCAAAGAAGCTCGCTCACTGAATTTTTTGCCCAATGGAAATTGGGAGGAAACTTTTTCCGGGGTTACGGATGCCTCAACATCAAACCTTATACCGGAATCGGTTACAACCGTTTCGAAAACGAGCAGGCTCCGGAGGGAATAAGCCTCAAGTACGAATATGAAAAAATCTTTGTGCCGGCCGGCGTCTACACTTACTGGTGGTTAAGCCCTTGCATCAAAGTGGGAGCGCAATTCGAATGGCGCTTCGATGTCGAATCCTGCCTCGATGTCGCTTCGCTGCATTTCAACAACAAGCTTGAACATGGCTATAGAGCACAGCTGCCCCTGGACGCCAGCCTGCGCTATGGCAGATGCTGTTTCAATCTGTCGGTCATCCCCTTCTTCGATTGGAACCGTTTTGGAAGAGTAGACGATTCAAGCCCGAACGATGTGCCGATCGACATTCCCGAGCTGACCCGTTGGAATGCCGGTCTCAGAGTGTTATTCGGCTGTTATTATTAAATGAAGATCATCCAATGCTTAAGGAGTTGCCATGTTAAAACGAGTTGCCGCCGCGCTTGCGGTCTTATTGATCTGTCCGCTAACCTCTTCTGCCGTATCCAACGATGATTTTTTTCAGTTCAAGCGGGCTCAAAGACGGATAAAATGCGCCGGAGCCAAAAATTCGGTCACAGAATACAATCAAAGGCTAAACTGGCCAGACCAAACCAACAACGGAGATGAAAACCTCTATCCCGACTTGAGAGGAAGCTTTGGAAAAACCCTCAGTCATTTTGGCTCAGGGTACATTCGGCCCGAGGCTTTCAATTCATTGGTCAAGGCTATCCAGTCCGGAAATCCCTCCGATTTCGACACAATCGAAATGGGAGAGGGAATCGTTAAGCTTGTCAGCCCCCAAGCTTCCGCGGCCTTTTCACTCTCGTGCAACGACTCCTGGTGCAATGACATTCCTCCGGCCCCAGCCTTTGCCTCCGCGCAGACAGCGGCGGAGATGGTCGAAGTTTACTGGGCGGCTCTTTGCCGAGACATTCCTTTCAACGAGTTTAGCGCCAGCGCGGCAGTCGCCTCAGCGATTACCGACCTGAACACTATGTCCGATTTCCGAGGTCCTAAATTCGGCGGAGCCGTCACCCCCGCAACCTTTTTGCGCGGCAGCACGCCCGGCGATCTTGCGGGCCCCTACATTTCCCAGTTTCTCTACCAAACGATTCCTTTCGGATCGACGTCAATACCGCCCGAACAAACCGTTCCGCTTCCCGGGGCGGGCAATGATTTCAACACAAGCAGCTCCGATTGGTTCACAGTTGTGAACGGAGGCCAAACCGGCAGCGCGATCTCATTCGACAACAGCCCCCGCTTCATCCGCACGCCGCGCGACCTTGCCGAGTACGTACACGTGGACACCCCGGGGCAGGCGGCTCTGGGAGCGGCATTGATCCTCGCCTCCTACGGCCCCTCGGCTCTCGACCCCGCCAATCCTTACTTAAACAACCCCACGCAATCAGGTTTTGTCACTTTCGGCATCTCTCAGGTTCTCGAGCTGATCAGGGAAGCGACCCATGAGGCGCTCAAAGCCGCCTGGTATCACAAATGGGAGGTCAACCGCCGTTTGCGCCCTGAAGAATACGGATTTTATGTGCAAGAGCAGATTGTCAAGGGAACCCCTCTCGGGATCAGCCCGGAGCTCATTAACTCAACCGCCCTCGCCAATATTTTCGCAGCCTTCGGCACATACTTTGTTCCAACGGCCTACCCGGAAGGGTGCCCCGCGCATCCGGCGTATCCCGCTGGACACGCCGCTTTTATCGGAGCCGGAGTCACCATACTTAAAGCCTATTTCAACGAAAACTTTCAGATCCCTGATCCCTTAGAGCCAGACGCTGCCAACACCAACCTGGTTGCCTATCCCGGCCCCCTGACTGTGGGCGGAGAGTTGAACAAGCTTGCCGCCAATATCTCTTTGGGCAGGGATCAAGCAGGCGTCCACTACCGAAGCGACGGCTATTATGGAATGCTTCTCGGAGAAAAGGTGGCAATCGACGTTCTCAACAACCAGTCATTTTTGTTTAAGGAAAATTTTGAGGGTTATACATTGACGAAATTCGACGGCACGACAATTACAGTCGGCCAGAAAAGGACGCCCTAAGCTAAAACCAGACCGTGTGGGGCCAGGCCCTGCATTCTGCATAACTTTTTATAAAGTAAAGATTGTTAGTGATTTACATTTTTAATCATTGGGATTTATCAATTTAATTCAGAATTCTTATCCTGTCTATCCTCCCCATCCTGAAAAATTTTATGTGAGGGCCTGAAAACAGGAAAATCTATCAGGATAGGAATGATAGGCAGGATGGCTGTGGGGTAGTACATAGTTAAAAAAGTTTTTACTATTTACTAGCTCCATTTTCTATAAGCAGTCTTTCTATATTTTTGTTTTCTCTAGCAAAAAATAAAGGCGTTTGGTTCCAGTAATCAGCAATATTAACATCAGCACCCTGTTTCAATAAAAATGCTACGATGTCAAGATTGGCAGATCGTACGGCGAGAAATAGAGGTGTTTGACCCGAAAAATCACGGACATTGACGCAAGCACCATTCTGGACCAACAGCTTTACTACCTCCAGATTTCCATTATCAATAGCAAATGATAATGGGCTTTTTCCTATGGCATCTCTTTCATTCACGTCAACACCTTGGGTGATGAGAGATTTCACTTCGTTTACATTTGAAGAAGTTATTGCCTTAATTAGTCGTGTTTGGCCAAAGTGATTTGTCGCAGCATTCCAAGCAGCCCCTAGCAACGCTGCATTTCTAGGTCCAGTAAACATGGGAACATTCAAATTAAGCTCGTTGAGTGAATTAACCAATCGATCACCATAAGCCTCTATATGCCCTCCTGTAAAAACTATTGCTACCGGGGTTCCCCAACGCTTGCTTGGTACAATTTTATTGCTGTATTCAAGAATGCAAACTTCTATATAACTTTTCCATCGCAAAGCAAATTCGATAAATACTCCTTCATCAACTATTCCCCCATTGTCTGCAACAATTTGATCAAAGCCATAGCTTGAGCCACAAGAAATGTAAACATCTATCCCAGTGCGAGGCTCTTTTACATGCCAAGGAACTCCATCGAAAAAAGCCCACAAATCTGACAAGTTGCGAACACGGTGTTCA
>SLFE01000100.1 GCA_007124415.1 Waddliaceae bacterium
CGTTTTGTTGAAGTGCTCTTGCGCCTTGGGATTTTTCCGCGCCTTTTCAATCGCCTGTTCATACCATTTGGCAAAGCCCATCCGGGTATATTTCTCCCCGTATTTGCGGAAGTAGGCCCCGGCCCTTTCGGCAAAAATCCCGGGAAAGTAGTAGGCCGCCCCTTTTTTGCGCTCCTTGCCGAAATAAGCGGCGCCGGCGAGTACATCGGCTCCGTAAACCGATTTCATCGTATTTTGAATCTCGAAGGCCGAAGCGAACACAACATCGGAAATATCGGAAAGAACCGAGCGGGCAGCCATCGCGATCGTCCTCCCCCCTGTCCCGCACGCCCCTTCTACAGCTGTGCAGGGCTTGCCTTTCAAATCGGGAATCATAAAAGGGAGAAACCCGGGAAGATTGGCTTGCTTCAAAAACCTTGCCGACATAAAGCTGCCGATGATTCCCTCGTCGATTGCCTGCTCCACTAGCTGCTCCAAACTCCCCTCGGCAGTTTCGGTCAAATACGACTCGAATGAAGGCATCGACTTGCTTGGATCGAAATCGGGCCTTCCGGGCCCAAAAAAAGTCGTAGTATACCCTGCCGATATGTAGATTTTTTTTCTAAACGAGGACATGATAAAATCCATACTTTAAAACCGTGTGCACATCACCCAAGTCGGCTGCCACTCCGCTGTCGACAAGCTCCTGCGCCCCTTGCCGCGAGCGGTCCAAAAATTCAACGGCCGTTTGCGCGCCCAAAGTATTTTCCTGCCTCAAAGACTCTTCGTAAATTTTCAATCTTTTTTCCTTATCCTCTAAATTCCGGGCTTTCTTCCAGGGAATGTGCTTCTCGGGCAGTGGTCCAAGAAGTTCTTCGATATGCTTTTCCTCTTCTTCTTCGATCGGATCGTAAGTGTCTTTTTCCGGGTCGAAGACTTCGGTGATCCGGTTTTTTTGATACCTAAAAAATCCTTCCATCTGCGTGCCGTCCATATTTTGCCCGCCGATCTTTCCTCTTTCGACCATATCGGTCAAAAGCGGCTTGACAACTCCATCAAGAGAGCTTTTTTCCGTCATGATGCCGGCTATCTTTTTCCAAACATCGAGACCGACGTAATCGAGCAGCTGAAAAATCCCCATGGGACGGACAAGAAAGTCGCGGGTAATCCTGTCGACGATGAGAAGAGAATCGACATGGGAATGCTCTTTGCGCAACCTCTCATAGAGGTCGCAGGCAAAGGCGATCTCCCTGATAAAATGTCCGTTTCCGATAAATCCGGCGATATCGCGGCTCACAACAGCGATTTTGCCCAGATTCTTGCCCATTTCCCGCGCCAGCTCTTTGACCTCCTGGCCGGCATCGTCGGGATAAATGATTTCCAAAAGCTTTTGAACCGGAGGAGGATTGTAAAAGTGAGCTCCGACAAGCTTGCCGTCAAGACCGGACTTTTGCCCCAGTTCCTTGATGGGAATCGAGGATGTATTCGTAAAAAAGACAACGCCCTCTTCGCAAAAGCTTTTCATCTCGGAGAGGATTTTCACCTTCAAATCAATATCTTCGGTTACCGCCTCAAACACCATGCGGGACTTGCGGGCGGTTTTAATCTCTGTCGACGGCCGGACAAGGTCGAGCGCCCCCTCGACATACCCGCTGATAATCTCGCCGTTCTCAATAAGATCATCGCGATCATAAAAGCAGGAGCGGAGGCGGTTGATCGCCTTTTCGGCATACCGTGTCAGCAACGGGCGAAAATAACGCCTCAATCCGAATACAGAGTCCTCGTCGGCATCGATCAGATACAGGCAATAATCGTGCGCGCCCACCGAGCCGTTCTCTTCAGCGTCAAGGCAGGCCATCTGCTGCAAAACGATCAGCGCAATCCCCCGGCCCATTTTTCCCGCGGCCCCTATCACCGCGACCTTCTTCCAATGGTTCATGACTTCTGCTTGTTTAAAAATTTCTCAATATCCCTTTGCGCCTCTTCCGTCGCAAAGCATTCGGCAAACCTTTCCTCTTCAAATTCATCATCGGCGTCAATGGCGTTCAACGCCTGTTTGATCTGCCTCAAAGCAAAAGGGGAATGACTGAGCATCTTCTGCGACAGCTCCAAACACTCGTCCACCAGCCCTTCATGGGCAAACACTTTATTGACAAGCCCCATTTCATACGCCCGTTCGGCCGAAAATTTGCTTCCCGTAAGCATCATCTCCTTGGCCCGCCTTTTACCGATCGAACGCGCTAGGCGATGAGTGCCGCCCCAGCCGGGAATCAATCCGAGCTTGATTTCCGGAAGGCCGAATTGCGCCTTGTCAGAGGCATAAATCAAATCGCACCCCATCGCAATCTCCAGACCGCCGCCCAAAGCGAAACCATTGACCGCGGCAATCGTTATGAATGAAACCTCTTCGAGCTTCTTCACAACGGATTGCCCCAAGCGGGAAAATTCAGCGATCCCCTCTGCATCAAGGCCGCTCATTTCCTTGACATCGGCTCCCGCCGCAAAGGCTTTATCCCCGGAACCGGTCACAATCAAAACATTGATATCCGCGGCATTGCCCAAAAGCTCGCCCATTTCCTCAAGCATTGCCCTATTGATAGCATTCAATGCTTCCGGCCTATTCAACGTCGCAATCCCGACGCCGCCCTCTGAGCTGTAAGTTAATGTCTCCATCATCCGCTACTTTAATCCATTCGCATTGACATTTCAATTTATTGTTATTAACCTCGGCTTATGAATTCTCTCCGCCTCGCCCTCAAAGATGAGCAACCCCTCCAAATCGTCGGAGTCTTGAATCCCTACCTCGCCCTTATGGCCAAGCGGGCGGGTTTCAAGGCCCTCTACCTTTCAGGCGCAGGGGTTTCCAATATCTCTTTCGGCCTTCCAGACACAGGGCTGACCACTTTGGAAAACGTTGTTGAGGACGCCCGCAGAATTGCCGAGAGGGTCGATCTGCCGCTCCTTGTCGATGCCGATACAGGCTGGGGGGACGTCAAAAAAACCGTCAGGTCTCTGGAACAAGCGGGAGTTTCGGCACTACACATTGAGGACCAGGATGTTGACAAGAAATGTGGACACCTTGAAGGAAAGTTGCTAGTGTCCATAGAAGAGATGCGGGAGAGAATAAAGGCCGCCGCCGCCGCTAAAACAAATCCCGATTTTGCGATTATGGCCAGAACAGACGCGAAAGGAGAAGACGCTATTGAAAGAGCCGGCGCCTATGTCGAGGCCGGAGCCGATATGCTGTTTCCCGAAGCTGTCGAGACGCTCGAACATTATCGGGAATTCAAAAAACTCGGCGTCCCCGTTTTGGCCAACATCACCGAATTCGGCAAAACCCCCCTTTTCGATCTTGAGCAGCTGAAGTCGGCCGAAGTCGACATGGCCCTGTACCCTCTGACAATTTCCCGCGTGATGAACAAGGCGGCATTTCAAGCCCTGAAAGAACTTCGGGACAAAGGGACGCAGGAAGGTCTGACAGAAAGAATGCAAACCCGCAAAGAGCTTTATGAATTTTTAAATTATGAGGAAAAGTTATGAGCCAAGCAACAAAATCGGAAGGGCTTGCGGGAGTGATCGCAGGCGATTCAGCTATCTGCCTCTGCGGCGCCGAAGAAGAGAGCCTCCTTTACCGGGGCTACGCGATTGAAGATTTAGCCGAGCACAGCACGTTCGAGGAGACGGCATGGCTGCTGCTTCGAGGCAGTCTCCCGACACAAGAGGAACTCAAAAATTACAAGAACGAGCTAAAAGGGCTTCGCTATCTTCCCTCCTCTTTGAAAAAGGTTCTCGAAGAGATTCCCGCAGACGCCAATATGATGGACGTGCTCCGCACAGGGTGCTCCATGCTGGGCCACCTCGAACCCGAAAGCTCCGAGCTTCCCAAGTTCGCCGTCGCCGACCGCCTGATCGCCTCCTTTCCCTCAATGCTCCTTTACTGGTACAAGTTCCACACGGAGGGAAAACGGATCGATGCGGCAACGGATGAGGAGTCCGCAGCGGGCCACTTTCTGAGGCTCCTTTTGGACAAAGAACCTGATGAAATCCACCGCCGCTGCCTGGACGTCTCCCTCATCCTCTATGCCGAGCACGAGTTCAACGCCTCGACCTTCACGGTCCGTACGATCGCGAGCACCCTCCCCGACTTTTACTCCTGCATATGCGGCGGCATCGGCGCGCTCCGCGGCCCCCTTCACGGCGGCGCCAACGAAGCGGCCATGGAGCTGATCGAATCATTTGAC
The DNA here is from genome assembly GCA_007124415.1 of Waddliaceae bacterium. GTDB lineage: Bacteria > Chlamydiota > Chlamydiia > Chlamydiales > SLFE01 > SLFE01. Next base: position 4,221 of record SLFE01000100.1, read on the forward strand.
ACTCCCGAAGCTGCCGAGGAAGGGATCCTCGAAATGCTCAAAAAGAAACAGCTGATCATGGGCTTTGGACACAGAGTCTACACCACCAAAGATCCCCGGTCGGACATCATCAAAAAGTGGGCGGAAAAGCTGGCAGGCATGGCCGGCGACAAACATATTTTCCCCGTCTCCGAAAGGATCGACGAGGTGATGCGCCGGGAGAAAAATCTTTTCACAAACCTCGATTTCTACAGCGCCTCGGCCTACCATTTCTGCGGCATACCGACGCCGATGTTCACGCCGATTTTTGTGATGTCGCGCATTGCCGGATGGTCGGCGCATCTCTTGGAGCAGAGGGACAACAACAAGCTGATCCGCCCTTTGAGCCGCTACATCGGGCCCGAACAAAAACAATGGAAGGAGTGACGTGGACGAGGTTCTCGAAAAAATCGCCGAATACGCGGCCGAAAAGAAAATCGAAAGTAAAGAGGCGCTGGACACGGCCCGGATGTGCCTTCTCGACAGCATGGGATGCGCCATGCTCGCCCTAAGCTTCCCTGAATGCACAAAACTGCTCGGGCCGATCGTGCCCGATACCTCTGTGCCCGAGGGCAGCCGCGTTCCGGGAACCAATTTTGTCCTCGACCCAATCCGCGCCGCGTTCAACGTCGGCACCCTCATCCGCTGGCTCGATTACAACGATACATTTCTTGCCAAAGAATGGGGCCACCCCTCCGACAATATCGGCGGACTGTTAGCGCTCGGCGACTTCTTGAGCCAAAGAGCTTTGAAAGACGGACGAACATCCCTGACAGTCGACGACCTGCTGCCGGCCATCGTCAAAACCTATGAAATCCAAGGCGTTTTAGCCCTCTCCAACAGCTTCAACAGAATCGGCTACGACCACGTCATCTTAGTCAAGGTCGCAACCGCTGCCGTCGCCTCGGCGCTTCTCGGAGAGATGAAGGAACAAGTGGCCAACACCGTCTCGCAGGCCCTGATCGACGTCGGCCCCTTGCGCACCTACCGGCACGCCCCCAACACAGGATCGAGAAAATCGTGGGCCGCCGGCGACGCCTCGGCCAGAGGCGTTCAGCTCGCCTACATCACTATGCAGGGAGAAATGGGCTATCCGGAAGCTCTCAGCGCTAAGACATGGGGCTTCAACGATGCGGTGCTCCCCCTAAAAATCGAGCAGCC
>SLFE01000066.1 GCA_007124415.1 Waddliaceae bacterium
CAAGTAGCGAACGAAAAAGAATCATTATCGACGAAATGTCTGATGAAAAATTCATCCAATGCATCAGGGACTTCATGAATGAAACTAACCATCATGAAACATTAGGCAAGCTGTGTTGTTTAGTAAACGAAGATAAGTTATCAAAAGCGTTTGTAGGCTTAAGTGATAGTGAGAAAGATACATTTATAATAATAATAGAAAAACTAATATTAGAACAAAATAACAAATCCAATCCAAATGTTAACGGTTCCGAGTTAAAGCCGCAAAAGGTCTCATTCACCGAACTTGCCTCTAACTCGCTTCCCAAAGTTAATATAGATGCCTTTGTGAAATCTCTTAAAGGCAAATCACTTTCTCAATTTACCGACGATCAAATTATGTACCTTTATATGAACATCAAGGACAAAACCGTATTGAAAAGTAAAGTCGTTTCATCGATTAATGCGCCAAGGAAGAATAGCCTCCTATCGAAATTAATAAAATTTGACGAACTTAACAGAGAGAAAGATCTCAATCAATCCGCAACTGCTTTGGGAATCAATAATCCCTACGGAGAATGGAAGCCAATCAAAAATCACTGGAGGCAATTAAACCGCGCTCATCATCCTGACAAAAATCCGAATGGATCCGATGAAATGCAGAAAATCAACGCCTCTTTGGACGTGATTAAAGAATTCCGCGAAGCTGCCGGACTCTCCATCAACTGACGACGCCAAAGCCCAATGCCTGGTTAGCTGTCAGAGTTTGAGATATTTTTGATTTCACTCTTTCTGATTGTTTCAGTATCATCAATTATTGGAAACGCCGACACCATTCAGTTGCTCCTTGGGAGACTGCAAAGCGTTATATATGCTGAGCGCCTGCGCTGTCATGGAACCGACATCGCCGACATTGGCCGGCAAAATGACGTTAGTCCCTTCTTTGGCCAGGCCGCTGAAGGCTTGGACGTACTGCTCGGCAATGCGAAGCGAGGCAGCTTTTTCTCCCCCTTGCTCCTGAATCGAGGCGGCAACTTTTCTGATTGCGATGGACGTTCCCTCGGCGATCAGTCTAAGCGCCTTGGCCTCCCCTTCGGCCCTGTTAATAAGATCTTGCTGGGCGCCCTCTGATTCAAGGACAAGCCTTTGCTTTTCCGCTTCGGCGTTGTTGATCTCCGCCTGCCGCTCCCCTTCCGATTTGTTAATGGCCGCCTGGCGCATACCTTCTGACTCTAGGATGCGCGCCCTCTTTTGCCTTTCAGCCGTCATTTGCAGTTCCATCGCCTTTCGGATATCTTCGGGCATGTCGATATCTTTGATCTCGTAGCGCATGCACTGAATTCCCCAGGCGACCGCAGCCTCGTTGATCGTGTGGACGATGTTTGAGTTGAGCTGTTCGCGCTCTTCGAACGTCTTGTCCAGAGCGATTTTCCCGATTTCCGATCGCATCGTTGTCTGCGCCAGCTGGGTCAGGGCGTAGCGGGCATCGGACACTCCATATGTCGCCGCCACAGGGTCGATGATTTTCAAGTAAAGAATTCCGTCTATACGGACGCTGACGTTGTCCTTGGTAATGGCCGTTTGCTCATGAACGTCGACAGCTTCTTCCTTAAGAGAGTGCTTCTGAACAACTCCGTCGATTATAGGAATGACCAGGTGGAGGCCAGCTTCGATTTTTCTGTTGAATTTTCCAAGGCGCTGCACCACCCATGCCTGCTGCTGGGGAACGATTCTGATTCCCCTCAACAAAATAAGAGCGATGGCGATAGCTATGATTGAGTATGCTGTTATATCCATTTATTCTTCTCCCGGTATTACAAAAGCGACATTGCCCTTCACTTCAACGATCCTGACGGGCTGTCCCTCTTTGATTTCATTTAATTGGCAATTTTTATGGCACCGGGCGGGCAAAAAGGTTCCCGACCAGCTGATTTTTCCTGTAGCCTGTCTAGTTAAATTATTTCCTACTATTTTTGCCTCTGCTCCGATGATGTCGCTGTATGAGGGTTTTCTCCGGAACGGAAAACCGAATATCACCCAGCTTGCGAGAATGTAGGCTGAAGAGAGGAGGCAGAAAACGACGATCTGCATGTTGAGGCTTTCAATGTACCCTCTTTCAACTACGATTCCCACCGTTAGCGCGGCGAGACCGGCCGTTAACGAAGTAAAATTAAAAATACACATCACTTCAAGTAATATTAAAATTGAAGCGACAAAAAACCACATAGTATTAAGTGAAAACATAAAATATCCTAAAATGTATTCTAGTAATACTAAAGATAATTGGCATATATGTCAATAAGATCATGACGTTTGTCTGAAAGCAAACAACTCAATCACAACTGCCAATAACGACTTGGCTTAATTGCCAGCTTGTCCTTTACCTAATCCGCTCCGACTGTTAGAATATTCCGTTTCGTGGCTCTATGAGATTGATCTTTTTTCTTATTTCTTTGTTTTTTTTACCACCGGCAAGCGCTTATAGGTGCGACACCTACACGCTGCTCACAGGTTGCGAATATCTCCACCAGAATTCGCAACCTTCGAATACATCCGCCGCAGGAGGGGCCTGGCGAGCAGGCCTGATTCATCAAAAGCGGTTTTCTAAATTCGGTTATACTGACAGATTTTTTGCCTCTTGGGGGACACTGGACGGAGAGGACCTTTTTGACGAAGAGGTGCGCATCCTGTACAGGGAGCTATGCGGGGAGTTTTGGCTGGATTTCAATTACCGTTGCCAAGATATTTGCTTCTCTCCGCTTGTCGGCTACGGCATCAAGCAGCATCGTTTTAAAAAGACTCTTCCTTTTGAGCTCCTTCAGGAAATCAATAACCTCTACATCCCCATTGGAATTTCGGTTGATTGCGATTTCCTGGAAAACATATCGCTGGGAGCCCTGTTCAAAATCGATATGACGATCTACGCCTTGTGGCGCTATGTTCATCCTGTGTTCGGAATCAAGTACTATCATATGGACAATAGTCCCTCCTACGAGGCAAACGCATGGGTAACCTGGTACAAATCGAAGCACCTGGCATTGACTTTCACCGGCTCTTTCCGCACAATAGATTTTTGTTTTTCCTCAGACATACCCTTTGCCCCTGAATCAAAGCGCCTTTATTTTATTGGCGCTCAAATAGGAGGAACCTTTAGGTATTAAAGCAATCAATGAAAAAAACGCTATTATTACTTCTTCTGATCTCAAGAACTTGGGCGTTTGCCGATATCGTCGACGTGCTGGCAGCCCATCCAGATGAACAAATCCGCCGAAATGCCGAACGAACGCGATACCTTCAAAAAACCATTCCGTCATTTTCGAAAGCAAGCTTTTATGAAAAACAGGTTCAACTTCTCACCGCCTCGGCTAAAGCTGTCGACCAACAAGCTGTTTTCAGGCTTTCGGACTATCCGAAAGCAGACGGACGTCCCAATATCCATTTTATTTACGATGTTGACACCCTTGAGACTTTCGCTGTTTTCAAAAGCGGGGATTTCAGGCTTGCCGAAGTGTTGAGCTGGGAGCTGGGGGGAATTTTCGGTCTTGACGATGTGTTTACCCCGTCCATGCCCCTCACTCTTGACGGCGCTGCCGGAGAGCTGCAGATTTTTCAAAAAGACGACCTCGCCACACAGCTAAGCTATGATGAGGCGATGTTTCCTCTGGTTTCCTTCGATTCTTATTTGCAATGCGCTTTGGGTGTTTTGCTCTTTGCCCTGGAGGATATGCACAATGACAACTGCTACTTTCAATATTGCCGGGAAGGATATATCCGAATGGGCCTGTTTGATACTCTGATGGCCTTTGGCTCCACCCGTTTCAGACCCCTTAATTCCAATACCGATCATCCTTCATTAATTACCCCCTGCAATTGGATTGGATGGGATTTTCCGCAAATTGACCGAAAAATCAAGGCCAAAACGCAAAGACGACTGCAGGCTCTCGTCAATTCGTGGGAGGAAAGTATCCGCGACGCCCGTCTGTTTTTTGAGATGGGTCTTGCCCCGCTTAATCTTTCCGTTCCTGACCGAACCACCATTTTCAAACGGGCCGAGCAACTCAGAGCAATGATCTTACACAATCCGGAAACAACAGCCCGCCTCTGGCACGAAGCGCTGGTTCCGGAATTTCCCGCGGTTGAAAAAAAACTTAAGGAGTCGGCTCCCGCATACAGAACAACATGGCTGCTGTTCAGACTGCAATGGTGTCCTGCGCGCGCCTACTCGGACTGGATTCTACCCGAGCGCCGCGATGATTTCAAAATTTGGATCCGAAATTTTACTCAACAAACGAATGAGCTCACGATAACGGGTAAAACGGCCAAATGAGCGGGATGAGGACCACGGCGACAATGAGAAACAAAAGATTCAGCGGCATGCCGACCTTGAAGAAATCGGTATAGTGATAGCCGCCGGGCGTTAAGATCATGGCGTTTGTCTGGTAGCCGATCGGCGTCATGTAACTTGTCGAAGCGGCAAACGCCACAGCAAGCACGAACGGCTTGGGATCCACACCGAACTGACTGGCCGATGAGATCGCAATCGGCACCAGCAATACGGCCGCCGCATTATTCGTGAGAAGCTCGGTGAGGATCGTTGTCGCCAGGTAAAGAACGGCAAGGCCCGACAAAGGGCCAAGGGCGCCGAGAAAATAGCTTAGCTGATTACCGATCGTCCCCGCCAAGCCGCTTTTACTCATGGCGATGCTCAATGGAAGCATGCCGGCCAAAAGAAAAATTACTCTCCAGTCAATAGCCTTGTAGGCGTCGGACACCCGCAGACAGCGAGTCAAAAGAAGTACGATGCAACCGATCATTGCGCTGACCATAATCGGAAAAACACCCCATGCCGCCGTCAAAACTACTCCGGCAAGCACAGAAACGGACAAGAGCGCTTTTTGCTTGTCGAATACAGAGGTGGACACCTCTTCCAATACGATAAAGTCCTCATCCTCCTTCAAGGCCTCTACGTCCTCTTGCTTACCCATAACGAGAAGCATATCACCGGTCATAAGCTTGATGGAGTTGAGTTTGGTATGGAAGGTTTTCCCCATCCGCCTAATCGCTATAACCACTAGGTTATAGCGCTGGTTGAATGCCACCCTTTTCAACGTCTTTCCGATCAGCCCCCCTCTTGGGGCGATCAGAACCTCGGTAAGCACCGCCTCCTCGTCCTTCAAGGTCTCGTCCCTGAGTTTGAACTCGGCTTCGACCTCAAGATTGTAGGCCGATCTTAAAGAGAGGATCTCGTCCAGCTTTCCCTCGACTAAAAGCAGATCGCCCTTATGGATATTCTTTTCTTTCCACCTGAGGAGGTTTTTCTTTTTACGGAACACCTTAGTAATGAAAAAGTCTTCTTTGCCGTAAAGCTTGGTGTCGGGGATTTTCTTGCCAATCAGAGGCGAATCTTTCAACACTC
>SLFE01000206.1 GCA_007124415.1 Waddliaceae bacterium
AAGGGAGACTTGGCTGGGATTAAAATCTCTTGAAGAAATCTATAAGGAACTCGAGATTCCCATAGCTTTATCCTTTACACAGAGCGGCGACATGCAAGCAGTGGAGGGGAGTGCAGGCATACCAACAGTCTTTAGTGATTACAACAAATTTCTTGAGCATCCGGCTGTTAGAAACTTCGAAAAGCTTTCCGAACTAGATGATGCTCCTCCGTATTTAAAAGTTCTTCCGAAGGCCACAATCAGTCTTTTGAAAGGCTTGCAAGAACGCGGCGTCGACAAGGCTTTTAAGGAAGAAAACCTCGACGATCTTTTACAAATTTCTTATTTCAGAATGATCAATTCAATGGGCACTGCAATATTCAAGAAGGATAAGCAGGTGGAATTTATTAATGAATTTGAGCTTATCAATCAGGAAATACAAAATATGTTGGGAGTTGTGTCTTTAAGCAACGGATATAGTGAGAATGATTTTGAAAAATATGCACTTGAGAAATTAACAAGCGGCGATAACCCTATCATCCCTCAGGGAGTGGGGACCCCTCAGGCTTTCATTAAGGCCTCTGCCATGCGCTGTCTGTCAAGCACTCTTTCCGCCGCCGAAGCTCAAAAAGGAGACAATAATCCACTGAATATAGCGATCTTAAAGGACACTTATTACGAAGAGGTCGATGTTCTCCAGCATGGGAAAGGCTCTACAATCAGCCTGGTCAATGGGGATAAATCTCCTGGAGAGAGCGAATTTATCACAAATTATAAAGACCCCATCGATATGTTCGTTTGCGAGTTTCATCACAATATTTCGCTGGAAAGAGAAAGTTATAAACCCGAAGATGTCCTGGGTCAACTGCTGCATATGAGCGAGCAAAACATGCTTGCCGAGAAATGTACAGTAGCGATTGACACGACTATTGACCTTGAGCGGTCGGAAGAGATGAGGGAGTTGTTGAAAAACGACAAGATTCAGAATCTCGTCAATGAAGGAAAATTAAATATCGTTTTTTTAAGAAGCGGGCAAAAATTCGATATGTTCGGCCTTGATAATTATTACGGCGGCGTGGCAACGGTTGTCAATAGTCAAGATCATTTTAGGGAGTTCAATGACTTTATGAAAGATCCTGAAGATCAATTGTCAGGAATAAGCTATCAAGGGATGACTCATCTTCAAGCTCATGGGAAAGATCTAGCGGATAAGTACCGGAAAGCTATTATGGATAACACAAAAAAATTGTATGATAAGCTGCCTCCGGAAATTCTGACTTCGGATAGAAATAAATTAATAGCGATATCTAGAATTGAAGATAAGCGGACAGTTTTTTTAGATATTAAAGCAGGCGATGAGTCGGGTAGAGCCAGCAGACGACTAAGGGCGACGATTGGCGGGAAGCTCAAGCAGGTGGCGAAGAGTAAGGGGACCCCTTTAACTTCGAGGTCAAGCTTCGGTTTTCCATACTCAAATCTTACAATAATCGAACCCGGTAAACTCAGGTTCAATCCCGGTCTGGAAGGTGAAGAATCTATTGATATTTTTGCAGAATTCTTTGAGAAATTGCAACAGGTTATTGAAGAGGTTGAAAATGATTTTCTCGAAGCCGATACCCAAGAGATTAAAATAGAAAAGATGACTAAAGCGGTGAAAAATATGAAGCTTAGTAAGTCTCAAAAGCAGTCATAGATTGGCTGTGCGGGTCACAATTTTCAAAATATGATTTATATCAGTTAGTTTGCTTGATTACAGGCTTTTCTTAATAATAACTATTGCTTATATATTTTTTTATATGTTAATATTTATATATTAAATGAAATATAATTATCAAAAGGTAGAATTTCCACGTGAATACAGGAGATATCAAGCAGCCATCAGTTGTCTACATAGGTGAGATTCCCCTTCAATCGGAAGACGGAATGCCGCGTCTTTGGGAAAAAGAGGTGGATGAGCTCGAGGAATTACACAGAAAGGGATGCGATGTTGCGGGTTGGCGTGATCAGGATGGCTCCACTCTTCTTCATTTGGCGGCAAGAGAAACGGAAAAGACCGATTTCTTATGTTCCATTGGAGCGGATGTCACTATCCGGGATGTGGAAGGGAGAACGCCCTTGCATATGGCAGCGATAGCAGGATCTATTTCCACAGCCCTCATCCATATCAGAAAGGGAGCGGATATTAATGCTAAAGACGATTCAGGTAAAACTCCTTTGGACTATGCCAAAGAGAAAGGAATCGGTTTCCTCGACAAGCACAGGATCCTTGTCGGCTTCGGCGAAGAAATGATTCCCGAATATTACTCCAATTGGTTTCTCAATCAAGCTCATCTCATAACCTCGCGTATTTCCGAAAATGTTTCCAAAACGGCAAAGCGGATGATTGATTTATTAATTATTCATTCATTTGGAAAGGCTGCGAATTTAAGTGAGAGCACTTCGAAAAATATCGGGTTGCAGGGCTCTCCTGTTCTTCGCAAAGGAGGAATTTATCACCGGAGCGTCAGAAGCGGACTGGATCACTATATTTCTAACATACTTTCCTGGAAGCTATCAGTACAACCGAGTCAGGTATTTTTAGTAGACAGCCCATTGCTTGAAAAGGCTCTCTGCCGCGACTTTGATAAAGCAGGTCCTATCTCAACAGTCGATGACATCAAAAAACTGATCAGTTCGCCTTTGCTCAATCAAAATTCATCAAAGCCCGTCCTGATTGACTGCACTCCTTTTTATCGTAAAGGCGAACTTCATGAAAGAGTGCAACTTTTTTGGGAAACCGTATCTTCTGAAAAGGTTTACAATATAGTTCCTTTTGGGTTTATCCAATATCAGGGGGAAAATATCTTATTTTTGGATGATAAGCAAACACGATGGGATTTTAACAACACAATTGAATCTATCATCCGAAAGAACGGTTTCGTCCTCAGCCCTGACAGGCAAAAAAAAGCTATCTTGAAACTGGCGGCTCTCGAAGATGTTTTAGACAATTTTGCAATTCCGATGGTTGCGCCGTACAAACATGAGGGATTGATCCCTAGAGTCTTCGATAGTTTTGAGGATTTTCTCACTCATCCTGCTTTAGAGCGCTTCAGGCAATTATCAGAAAGCAATGACGCCCCTCCCTATCTGAAAATACTTCCGGAAGCGACAGTTGCGCTTTTGCGGGGTTTTAGGCAGAGCAGGGTTGACCAAGCTTTCAAAAAAGAAGGTCTTTCCGAACTGTTGCAGCTTTCCTATTTCAAAATATTAAACTCAATAGCAATGGCCGCATACAGGCGAAACGACATCATAAAATTTATGAATGAAATAGAGCTGATTCACCAGCAAATACAAAATATTTTGGGCATTTTATCCTTAAATAACGGCTATGACGAGACCGAATTTGAGGCGCATGCTCTTGGGAAATTAACAAGCGGAAAAAATCCTGTCATACCGCCGGAGATTAAAACAGCCCGTATTCACCTCAAAGCGTCCGCTATGCGGTGTCTATCGAGCGCTCTTTCCGCTGTTGAGGAGCAAAAGGGGACATGCAAACTTCACGTAGCTCTTTTAAAAGATTCGTATTACCAAGAAACAGGTTTTTTTGCCGATATGAAAAATTATGACATCTCGCAGCTAGATGGAGATCGATTTTCTGTCGATAAAGACAGCGCGTTTGGGCAAAAGGTTGAAGACCCTGTCGACCTTTGCATTTTGGAATTTAGGCATAATTTTACTAAAGGGAGACGGGTCTATAAAACTGAAGATGTCAAGGGGCAGCTCCTGTATATGCATGAGAAGGGCCTGCTTGCCGATAAATGCACCGCGGTTATCGATAACACAATCGACCTTGAATGTTCTGCTGGCATAAGAGATATCCTGCATGACCCGAAGATCCGGGATTTGATTGATGAGGGGCGGTTGAATATTGTTTTTATTAGAAGCGGTCAAAAATTCGATATGTTTGGGCTAGACAATTATTACGCCGGGGTAGCGACAATCATAAACAACAGGAAAAGCTTTGAAAAATTTAACGCTTTTATGGAATTGCCGGATGATTGTCTGCGCGGTTTGAGCTATCAGGGAATGACCCATCTTCAAGTTTGCGGCGATCGGGATAAGTATCGGTTGGCTATAATGGAAAATACAAAGAAAATCTACGATATGCTGCCTCCCGAAATGATCGCCAACGAGATTGAGCCTAAGTTGTTTGAGATAGGGAAAATTGACGATGATCGTCAAGTTTTTTTGGATATTAAAGTTGGGGAAGATCAAGATTTATTGTACGCGATTGCCCGTAAAATCTGTCAAATGGCCCGAAAGGCCAAAATTCCCTTGCTCACAAAACCAAGTTTTAGTTTTCCCATTACTAACATAACGATCATGGGAAGCAAGTTGAGAATCAATCCGGGTCTGGAGGGGGAAGAAAATTTGCGGTTTTTTGCCGAATGCTTAATGAAATTGCACAAGCATGTCGATCTAATTGCCAGGGACGCTTCGTTGTCAAAGGATGATAAGGTTTTTGCAATGACTGAGGCGATAAGTAAATATGAGGTGGACCGCAAAAGTGATGATTGAAAGCCTCGCCATTCCCTCAAAATAGCAAAGCCGTTATGATGGAATCCGGTATTTATGACTGAGAGCAAACGGATATTTTTAACCGGCGCCGCAGGGTTTGTCGGATTTCATTTGGCCGCGGCCCTCCGCTGCCGGGGAGACCTTGTGGTCGGCTTCGATAATTTCAACGATTATTACGACCCTGCGCTGAAGCGGGCGCGCTCCGCAGAGCTTGAAAAGCTGGGCGTGGAAGTTGTCGAAGGGGATTTGTGCGACAAACCTTTGCTCGATCAAAAAATCGAAGAATTTTCGCCGACCCATATCGTCCATATGGCCGCTCAGGCGGGGGTGAGATACTCGCTGGACAATCCCGCTGCCTACGTCCGATCAAATCTGGAAGGGTTCGTCAACATCCTGGAGGCGTGCAGAGATTGCGGCGCCTCGCTGATTTACGCCTCATCCTCATCGGTTTACGGCCTGAGCGAGAAGGCTCCTTTTGGCGAAAGCGACCGCGCCGATCATCCCGTAAGCCTCTATGGGGCCACTAAGAAAGCGAATGAGGTGCTGGCCTTCAGCTATAGCGAAACTTTCGGCGTCCATGCGACCGGACTCAGGTTTTTCACTGTTTACGGCCCCTGGGGACGGCCCGATATGGCCTACTTTAAGTTTGCCGAAGCGATTTTCGAGGGGAAAACGATCGATGTGTACAATGGGGGCAGGCTGAGCCGCGACTTTACCTATATCGACGATGTCGTTCAGGGAGCGGTCGCCGCAATCGACCTGGGCGCCAAATATGAAATTTTCAATCTGGGCAACCACCGCCCTGTCGCACTGATGAGGTTCATTGAAATCCTCGAAGAGGCGTGCGGGAAAAAGGCTGATAAAAGGATGCTTCCCATGCAGCCCGGCGATGTGTTTGCCACCTGCGCAGATATCGAAAAAAGCCGGGAAAAACTGGGCTATGAGCCGAAGACCCCTTTAGAGGCGGGCATACCTGAGTTTGTCAACTGGTACCGCTCATGCATGGCAGGTGACTTCGCGTAGCACCGCTTGAACTTTTTCTAAAAATTCGGGATCGACTTTATACTTTAAGTCCTTGACCACCCTAATGTTGATGATTGAGTCAAGGGGTATGAGAAGAATGCCGCCTTTTGCCGTTTTCCGGGAGTTTTTAGAATCTTTTTCTGCGATTTTAGCGATATCCGCAAGTCTTCCGGCGAGAACGGAGACTCCCTTCTTGTCAACGCCGACGGCATACGGCTCGATCATTTGCGTGTCGATGACCAGCCGGCCTATTTTGGGCGCATCCGCTCCGTTGCTCTTCACTGTGAGCTCGATGTAGTTGTGTTCGGCGACGGCTTTGCAAAGGGCTTTTTCCTGATGAATCGCAGGGTCGGGAAAGGCGTCTCGGGCCTCCGAGATTAAGGGAAAAAGGAGCAGGGTTAAAAAAAAACGTATATACATCGTCATTCCTTTTTTCTAAGCTTTAATTGATTTCAGATTTATACACAATCTAATGGTTAATTTTGCAGCAGCAGTTTTCGCCGGAAAAGTGTCAAGCGGTTGCGGGAAAATATTGTTTTGTCTATATTGCCTTCAATACGTTTGGAGGCACTCTATGTTTTTTAGACATTCTAAGGGATTGCGGCTTTTGGTCATGACAGAGATGTGGGAGCGGTTCAGCTTCTATACGCTCCGTTCCTTGATGGTACTTTATATGACAGCGACTCTAATGGACGGAGGGCTGGGCTGGACAAAGGGCGAGGCTTTGAGGGTGTACGGCTTCTATATAGGCGCCGCCTACCTGATGCCCATCGTCGGCGGTTATTTCGCCGACAGATTTCTCGGGCAGCGCCGCTCGACGATGATCGGGGCTATTTTAATGGCGGTCGGCCACTTCCTTATGGCTTTTAACGATTTGTGGTTTTTTTACGGAGCCCTGACGCTGGTCGCAGTCGGAAACGGCTTCTTCAAGCCCTGTCTGACCTCGATTCTAGGGGAGCTTTACAACGACGCCAGCGAGAGCCAAAGGGACAGCGCTTATTCTCTTTTCTATATGGGTATCAACATCGGAGCTTTTGCCGCCGGCATTGTCGCGGGATGGGCTCTGCAGGCCTATGGCTTCGACCTCGGCTTCTCCATTGCCGGATTCGGCATGCTCTTGTCGCTGCTGCTGTTTTGGTCGGGAAAAAACAAATATCTCGGAACCGCGGGCCTCAAACCTCAGGTGAGAAAGGACAACGACCATATCAAACCGCTGACAGCGGAGCAAAAAAGCCGGGTAGGGGTCATTGTTTTTCTGTTTTTGATGATGATCTTTTATTTTATCGCCTGGGAGCAGATGGGAGGGCTTGTCACGTTGTTCATACATGAAAGCGTGAACCGGACGGTAGGAGGCTGGGAGATCCCGACTCCTTGGCTGGCCAATATCGATCCGTTTATGATTGTCTTTTTAGCCCCCCTTCTCTCACTTTTGTGGGTTTGGCTGGGAAGACGGGGGCGCGACCCTTTTCTGGGGGCGAAGTTCGGCATCGGTTTTGCCCTTTCCGGGATTGCATTTTTGCTGATCGCCTGGCTCTCGACGCTTGACCGGCCAAACTGGGGGTGGATGGTTTTGTATAAGTTCATCGTCGTAGTCGGCGAGCTTTGCGTCATTCCGATTTCGTGGGCGGCAGTCACCAATCTCTCTCCTGTCAGCTACACCACCCGGATGATGGGCTTGATGCTGGCCGGGATCGGCATCGGTTCGTATATAGCCGGATATGTGGGGTCTTTTGTCGACCAGCTGGGCGAAACATTCATTTTTTACTGTTTGATGGGCGGGCTGTTTTTCTTCTCGATCGTATGTTTTGCGATGAACCCGAAATTGAAGAAGATGAGCCGCCACACAAAATTCAATCCTTCGTGACGGTGAAGATATAGACTTTTTGGGGAAAGATATAGCCGTCATGTTTGCTGTAGCGCGAAATGATGGACTTTCCCTTCGCAGTCGACAAGAAATCATACATGGTAATATCGGAGGGGTGGTCGAGGTCGCGGTTGTAGGAATACTCGATGCACTCGTTCGATATAAAATGGTCAAGCGTCTGTTCGTCGCTCTTATGGATATTTTCTTCGTATGACAAGATGTCGAGGCGATACGGTATGTCGGCTTGCGCAAGCGCGGTCATGATGTCTTCGGCCGTTGTGTAGGGCTGCTTGCCTTGTTGCGGAAAGGCTTTGCGAAACGCTTCGTAGCATTGAATGTAAAACGAGGATTCGGACGAGTGGGCGATGATCATCTTCCCTTTTGGCTTTAGGGATGTCTGCATTTTTTTAAACGCGTTTGAGAGGGACTGCTTTGGAATGGCGTAAAAGGCGTGGGTCGACCAAATGAGGTCGTAGCGCTCCTTTTCGAGTTCGGCGTTTTCCAAGGTGGTTTTTATCTTTTTACCGACCTGCCACGGCGGCAGGATTTTTTTTGAGGCTTCGCTCATAGCGACTTCGGACGGGTCCAAAAGATCGCAGGCAACCTTTTTCCATTTCCTCTGAGGCTCTCCGCCTCCAAAGAGCTCGTATTGGACGGTATCGAGCCAGCGGCCTGTGCCGCATCCGATCTCCAGCAGCGTGATTTCAGGATTTTTTTCTTCTGTCTGAAAGATTTCGTCCCAGTCGAACACTTCGACAAGCAGCCGATAGTCTTCAACCGGATCGGAAAGAACTCTTTGGCCCTGTTCCTCGTAAACATTCTGCTCGGGAGCGGGTTTCTCCCAGGAAGTTAATGGTATCGCCAATAGGAAAGAGCAAATAATTGCTGTCATACCCTTAAAGTAAAAGGAAATTTTTTATTGTCAACAAAGGTTTTCTCGTATAAACATATTTTTAAATCATGAATATCATTCAACCATTCAGCACTCTTGACTCGAGAATATACAGATGGCCCGCGCTTGGCAGAGCGGCCGGCAGGCTCATGCAGTTTTCTGAATTTTTCGGCCTCAAGCTTGTCAAGACATGCGATTGGCTGGCGCACGGTTTTAAATCCGAGGAACGAAAATTTCAGGCCGAGCTTCTCAATCAAGGGGAAGAAGATTGCGATTTTCACCGGGATTTGAGCAAGGAGAAAAAGTATCTTAAGACCTTAATCGAGGCCGGCATCGTTAAAGAACGGATAACGGCCGAAGATCATTTGGCGCGGGACGGCAAAATTGCCCTGAATTCCGCATTTCTGGCGCTGACAAGCCCTGTCTCCATACCCGGAGCGGCCGCGGCCCTGGGGCTTCGGGCCCTGCTGCAAAATCAGATGAATCCGCTGGTCGCTCTCGCCCCTAATTCCTATAAGGTTTGGAATGATGAGGCTCCTCTCTCTTTGTTTACCGCAAACATTGCCGGAACGGAGTTTCGCATTATGGACTACATCAACGGAGTCTCTGCGACAAAGCCCCGTGTTGTGGAGTGGGGTCATTTCCTAAGCGATCTGATGCCGGACGTGATCTGTTTGCAGGAGGCCTTCGATGTCGATACTGTCTATGATCATATTGCGAAAAGGCTGCAGGATGAGGGGTATTATGTCGTGATGACGGCAAAAAGAGCCGAAACCCTTGGGATGACAGCGGGGCTTTTGCTTGCCAGCCGGTATCCGATCGAATCTGTCGGTTTTCATGAATATACCGACGGGATGGGGGTGGATAAACGGGCCGCGAAAGGCGTTCTCACGGCTAGGATCGCTTTGAATGAGGATGTTTCAATCTGCGTTGCGACAACCCATATGCAGTCGGGCTATCCACGCGGATCACTTGAAGACCATGTTCAGTGGAAAAAAGAACAATTTGATCAGGCGACCAATTTTATCGCCGAATTCAATGAAAGTGCCGATGTTTGCGATGTCTTTCTCATCGGCGATTTCAATGACGGCCGTTTTGATCAAAAGGGCATTGCCGAAGTCGACGGCAATTACCAATACCCTTCGATTGTCGAGGGGCTTTTGAATAAGGGGATCAAGGATCTCACTGTTCCGAATCGGAATGACACCTTCGGCGATTATTACGAGCATGAGACGGACTTCGACCGCCATGACCCGGCAAATGTTGAGACGGGGTGCGCCAAAGGGACTTGTTTCAATACGGCCGCGCCGAGTTATCGGCACTTTGTCGATTTAGTCGCTTTGCAAGTCAAAAAGAAGGTTGAGCTGCCGATGAAGGTGCTCAAACGGGATGTCAAGCTGCGATTAAGGGGCATTTCCATCGGAAATGAGCTGCTCGCAAAAAAAATAGACGACCGTATCCAGAAGTTGCGGCAAAGCATGTATGTCAAAACATGCGTTGTCGATCATGTCTGTTTGTTCAACAGGGCGGATAATGTATTTGATGCGGCCGGCTATGATTATGAAGTGATCACAAGGCCTGATCTGACCGATCACCGCAATCTTCTTTTAACTTTGTATCCGTTTTAATACTTAAACTGCTGAATACAAATAAATTGTATCTTTGTTGACAGATATATACACCTAGCGTTATGCGTGGGGTATAACAAAACTGCCTACTTTAAAAAAATGCAGTAAAAGGAGCGGGTTATGTCTGAAACAGAGAATGTTGCGGCGGCAAAGCGCCTGTATGAAGAAGTTTTTACCGGAGGGGATATTGCCGTTTTGAATTCTATTGCAATCGACGACCTGGTATTTCACGATCCGACAATGAAAGAATTTAGAGGGGGGTTGCAGACTTTTAAAGAACGGGAGGCCATGTTTTTTAATGCGTTTCCCGATAAAAAATCAACTATCGACGATTTGATTCCAAATGGCGATAAAGTGGTCGTCCGCTGGACGACGACGGGGACCCATCAAAATGAACTGCCCGGGGTCGCTCCGACTTTAAAGCCCATCAATGTTTCAGGTATTTCCATTCTGAGGTTTGATAATGGGAAAATAGCTGAAATCTGGCAATACTGGGATGAGCTTGCCCTACTTAATCAACTTGGAGTCCAGGTGCCGAAGGTTGCCGCAGAAACCCGCTAAGCAGACTTGGCATTCACTTCTATTTCCACAGTGAGTATAACCGGGCTTTCAACCATTGCGGTTTAATATGCATGCGAGCGCCTCTTTGAAAACTGCATCGGGACTGCACAGAATCGATGACCATCGATTTTTGTATCGAACTGAAGAAGACCGGCCGGTCATTGTCAATGTAGCCGGCATCTACGATGACGGTCATTTGTGCTACAGGGTGGCTTCTGCCGCCCGCAAACTGCTGCAGGAAGAGGGCGAGGCGGTTTCCCAGCCTTTTTCGATCGGCGGCAGGTCCTGGAAAATCCTTCCGAAGTCCGATCCCGGAGGCCGTTTTTGGTCTTTGATCAACCGCGTTCAAAAGATTTTTTTCGACACGCACGCCAAGGAATTTGAAGTTACTGAGTTGACTTATTTCGGAAACTGGTTCGGGGGGCGGAGCAGGATTGAAAATGTTTCTCTTTCCCTTTCCGATTTTTTTTATATATCAGGGATCAATGACGAGCAATTCTCGCTTGCCGACGCTCCCTATCAAGCGCTGCCGTTTACCGATCCGTTCACCGCTCTTGCCGCCGCCGCCTACCAGCAGTACGAGTCTTGTTATCGGAACAAAGACAGGTTTTCCCTTGCCGACTGCGACACGCGCATCGTGTATGACAAGGGGTTGTTCAGACTTGTCGATAAGGACGATCCTTTGGCCGTAAATGAAAAGGCGGTAAAGCAAACAGCCGCCATGTATTTGAACTATATCCGAAAAATGTACGGGGAGAAGAAAATTGAGGAGGTGGATTTTCGGTACGGACTGAATCTCGATCGCTTGTCGAAGGGGAAGATCGGATTGACTCCCGAGCATGTCTACCGCGTCAATATCGGGGTCAATTATGTCGAAATGGAAAATATCCGGGAAACCTGGAGCGCGCTTTACTCGCTCTATCACAGGCCGAATGATGTCCATTACAAAGTTCCGCTTGATTCTTACCTCGAAACTATTTCTGATAATTTCCTTCCCGGCAGGGTGAAGCGTTCGATTTACCGCTTGCTTCGGGACGCGAAAGGGTGCGATCCGAACAAGGGGGATTTGATCGACTGGCTTCATTCATTGGTTTTTAAAAAAAGCTTCGAATCGATCACTCTTGACGATCTCAATACATTGATTCATTTAATACTTCCGGACAAAGATGGTTATGAACGTTCTTTGACCGGGAGGAAAATCTACGGCTTCATCCGAAGCTATTATACTAACGCCGACTACGGCGAATATAAACCTTGGGTCGATCAACAGGAATTGCTGCAGACCATCTACAGGCTTTTGAATCAGCCAAGCGAGGATTTTTTTCTGGAAAAGCTGTGCCATGTTGTGGTGAAAAAACACTTGGCAAGGGAGCTTCCCGGAGGCGACTTTCGTGTGGGCGCCATCATTCCGGCTCCTTGCGATCCCGATGAAAAGCAGAACTGGTACAAGGTGACAAGCTGCGTGAGCACTCCGCAGGGCATGCACAGCTATACATTGGAAAGTGTTTTGCCGCACTGCCCTTTGAGTAAAATCAAGCTTTACCGCAGCACATCCCACAATGGATATGCCCTCCGTTCCGCCTCGTCTGTGTTGAATGATTTGAATGGTCTGAACTCGCCCGGTTATGAGGGCAAGGGGCTCTCCGATTCTTATGAAGTTCCTTTTTTTTATGAAAGTTCAATTCCCTTGTGGACAGCTTACGCGCTGTTGGCCGGAAGAATGCTGCCCGCAAGTCTTGATGAGGCCTACAATTATCTTTGCAAGGCCAACCGTTCGCTTGATTATCTGTCGACAAAAGAGCACCAGAAAAGGAATCTGCGCCAAATTATTCGAAAGCACGACGCCATTCTCAATGAGCTTTACCGGTTGTCCTGGGCAAGTTGGAGCAGCTTCTCCACTTACGCGGCTTTGCATGAATATTTGACGACAGGATTTGACGACAACCGGGAAAGGGAAGAGCAGCTTGGCTGCGATCTTTATAAACAGCTGGCGCAATTTTCCAAAGAAGAGCAGGAGCCCAAAAGAAAATGGGCCATAGTCAAACTGAAGGACGAGCTTTACCGTCATGTGATTTTTTATTGTGAAGAGGTCAGGATCGAAAACCTGAAAAAGGCGCAGAGCAAATATCAGGATATTCTGGAATATGAAAAAACATTTCCCCAAATTACCGATCCCGATACGCGTCTTGCCCATCTTTATGATTGGGTGGAGAAGCTTGAAGCCATCGCCAAGGAACAGAACGAAAATATCGAATCGAAAACCCCTTGCGATCTTATTCTGGCCGGCCATAGCCTTGGAGGGGCTTGCGCCGAGCTTCAACTTGTCCACAATTTTGTCGATCGCGACAGGATGCCGCTCCCGGGCCATCGGTGCCTCGGCTACTTTTTAGATGACCCTGCCATCAATGACGAAGACAACGAAAGGTTTAAAAATTGGGGATGGAATCATAGGGAGTTGTTTGAGAAGCTGAATGCAGGCTTCGCCTTAAAAAGACGGCAGGAGGCAGGCGATATTGTCCCATTGGCCGGAGAGGTTCACTTGGGGGCGACGTTTAGCGAAAAAGAAGATCAGCGGCTGAAGGAGTGGCTCGATTTTGATTTCCGCTTGCGCGAGAGGAAGAATGAGGCGAAAAACTTGGCGATAGCCCTTTCCGCCTGCGCCCATGAAACGCAGTTCGAAGAAGGCGAGGAAGGCATTGACTACCTGGAAACGAGGTATTCAAGCGAGGTTCAGGGACTGTTTGACACAAGGTCGGGGTTTTATACCGTCTATGATGAAGAAAAGGACGGCTTCATTCGGAAGGACTTCGAGCCGGAAGTCAGTCAGGAAAAATGGGATGCCTTAAGGGAAAAATGGAATCTGGACTCTCTTTACTCAACTTTTGAGAGCGAGTGGTTTCGCACGCACCGCTATTGCTCTTTGTTCTATTATCTATTGATGGGAAGCGATGCCGACAGCCGCATCAGCCGGTGCGTCGACGACAAAGGGATTTTTGCCGTCGACGAAAAGGGGGTCGTTTCGAAACAGCTTGCCAAGGTTAGCAATTAACGGTCTCCAAGCCCCAGAGAGAGATTTTTTTGTATGCGTTTATACATTGGTTCACGCGTTCCTGCGATGGAGGATGGGTGGAAAAAAGGGCCAGCGCCTTGTTTCCTTTTCCGAAGTTGTCGACAAACATCTGCTGCACATAGACGGCGCCTGCGGGATTATAACCGGCTCTTGCGGCGTATTTCATGCCGATTCTGTCGGATTGAAATTCATGAGAGTGCCCGTATTTGTTTTGGGCAAAATAATTGCCGAGATTCCAAAACACATCGAATATTGATGTCGAGATGGTTGCGGCAGTATTGGCTTTTCGATTAAGGCTTGCCTGATTGATCCTTTCTTTTCCTTTTTTTGAATTTTGCTCATTCTGGATTACCTTGCTGCGGACAAAGATTCCGAGCGAGAAGCTGAGCACTCTTCCGGTCAGCCAGAGAAGAATGGCCGTTTGTATCTTCATGGCGCTGTGGCCCGCGCTTGCGTGGGTGATTTCATGGCCGAGAACCGCTGCGATTTTGTCCTCAAGATCAACGTCATCGACGTTAAAGCCATCGATGTTGACATTGTCTTCTTTCAATTTATCTATCAGCCCTCTGGTGATGACAATTTTTCCGCCTGGCAAACAGAAAGCATTCACAACATTGGAATCCAAGACGCGGAATTCATAATCAAGATCTTTTCGATCGCAGGCTTCCACGAGTTTGTCGAATATGGGTTTGTAGTCATCTGTTAAATCATTGTCTACCCTGGACTGAGGGCAGAGGGAGTTGTAGAAACTCTCTCCATAGGCTTTCTCAAGCTTTGTCGGAATAACGCGGAACTGACGGGATTTGGTGACAGGATTGAGCGGGAAAATCGCATTGAATATTTTGCAGGCGATTGCTGCTATTTTAGCGCAGATCTTTGTGCAAAGCGCCGAAGTTCGCTTAGCTGCTGTGTCGGCACAACAAGCGGCATGATTGTAGGCAACGGATACTGAATTCATCTTTTGGCTCCTATTTTAGATTCAATTCGGCGTTGAATTTAATATATGTTAATTAAAAGTGTATGAAGCAAAGATTAAGGTTGTGTAAATTTAGCTAAAACTCGGCAGTGAGGGATGCAGAAAGTATGTCTGCCTTTGTTTCGACTCGGCCTGTCAGGCTTCCTCTTTGGGAATTGCCTTTGCGAGAGGGATCTTGATCGATTGAAATTTCGGTGTGGAAGGTGTGAAGCCATGCGGCGTCAAAAAAGATGTACCCCTGATAATGGCACCCCCATCCGAGGCTTATCGATCCGTTCGAGCTGCCAAATAGCAAAGGCATTTGCGCATCTCTTTCGACCGGATTATCTTGATACATTCCTCCTAAGGAGGCATACCAGTCGTTGACGGGATGATAATACTTCACTCCGGCTGAAACGGAAGGGGCGTTTCTCCATCCCGATTTGGCGAGGACGGCGTTCAGGTCGGGGTTTCCGCCGAAATCCACGATGATATCGCCCGAACCCTCCCACTCGCGCAAGGCGATGCTGCCGGTCGCTTCCCAGCATTCATTGTGATAGTAATAAATGCCTCCTATTATAGTCGATGGAGTGACGA
This sequence comes from Waddliaceae bacterium, assembly GCA_007124415.1. Taxonomy (GTDB): domain Bacteria; phylum Chlamydiota; class Chlamydiia; order Chlamydiales; family SLFE01; genus SLFE01. The sequence continues at coordinate 15,127 of SLFE01000206.1, forward strand.
GTTGGATTTCGGGGCTGCGGGCTTGGCTGTATTGCCCTGTTACGTTATTGACCTCTCTTCCCATCTCGGAGAGCTCGAATCGCGAGGACGCGCAGATTTTGTGGCACACCCTTGACCGGTAGCTTACTCCGAGCCTTAAATACCAGCACGGCTCGAAGGCTGCCCCGAAAACCCAGCCGCTGCCCCAGTTGGAGCCATTGACGGACATGAAGCCGTCCTGCTCTCCGGGAACGGCCCCGGGGATTTGGAGCTGCTGGCCCAGTGATCCGAAGTCGACCGCCTGCTCATACTTTAGGCTCATGCTTTGAAATTGCGGACCGATTCCGAAATAGAAGGTATCGTGGATGTTCCATGAGAGGGTAGGAGAAATGTTGACGCCGATCATTTCGAGCCTTGTTCCGTAGTAGCGGCCTGTCCAGTCGTGAGCGTAGGTTGTTTTTTTTCTCCAAGGGGTTGTGATCGCCACACCCAAATGAAATATTTTGTTGAGGACGTACGAGCCGTAAAGCGCGCCGCCTCCCATATGGGGCGAGACCCTGCCGGGATCGCCGACTCCGGTTATCTCATCGCCGGTAAAGGTCAGTCCGTTGCCGTTTTTGAAAGTGTCGTTGGATAGGAGGAGGCTGCCCACTCCGGCGACCTGATCATCGTAGAAGTAGGCGGTGACGGCAGGGTTGAAAAATTGCTGGGTGATGTCTTCAAAGCCTGCAGGAGCGCTAGCAAAGGAAGTTCCCATCGCTGAGGGCGAGACTGCGGGGAAATAAAACAATTCGGAGCGGCACGGAGCGGAATAAAAGCCTAGGCAGGTCAATGAAACCAGAATGAGTCGATATAAGTTGTACATTTAAGTCCCCGGCTAAGATTCTCAAAAGAATCTTTATAAGCCAAGGACTTGTTTATGTAAATCCTTTAGACCTGGATTTTGAAGATTTGTTCGATGAATTGGGTTTTTGTCCTTAAACGATTCGATGCATTCCAGGACTTGCTCCCTCCGCTTCTGATGGTATGAAGCTCTCGGCTCAAGCGTTTTTGAGCTTCTTCCCTAACAAGGCGGTCGGGATGGTCCATGCCGGTTTTCATTTCCAGATAGCGGCACAGGTCGTCGCGGTCTTGCTTTGACAACCGGTGTATGTTGGGAACCGTCCCCCGATAGGCCTGCCCGCTGCGGGGGGCGGCAGATTTGTAGGTGCCGGCAATCCACAACGAATGTCCCAGTACTTGCTGGAGCATGTAATAGTCATCGAAGTTCTCGTAGATTCTCCAGTTGTAATTCGGAAAAATGCCCATTCGATGCCCCTTTTCAAGCAAACGGCAGGTGCTCAGCCCGTTTTTGTGCTCCATTCTTTCAATTTGCTCGACAAACTGATCTATTGTCAGCCTGCCGGCGGCGGCCATTCGAAAGATTCCGGACAGTTCTTTATTCGTGCTTGCGTTGTGAAGTTCCATGAGGATCGTGGTGATTTGATCCCCCAGAGTTCTGCAATAGAGGGGGTTGATTGTAATGACTCGTCCTCCGCCGTTCCACATTCCTCTAAAGCTTGGGGAGCGTGTCGAGCGGGAAACTATTCTGATTCCTCCCTCTTGCAAAACCCGGTTGACAAGTTCTTGGATTTCGTCGATCTGCCGCAGCCTGTTTAAAGCTTCCTGGCATTCGCGGGCGCATACGATGCTGTGTCCGCGGCTATGGTCATAAGCCTGAATGTCGTTGCATGAAATAAATGCAATTATAAGTATTATTGGCGTGATTATTTTTTTTTGAAAAAACATATCAAATCCTTTGTTAATTTAAAAATAGAGCGTTTGTCGGTACAAATTTCAGGTTGATTGATTAATGAGATGCATTCGGCGACAAGATCGCCGAATGAGGGAAAAGACCCCGGCCGTTATCGGCCGGGTGTCGTCGGTTAAACTTGAATTTTGAAAATTTGCTCAACGAGCCGACTTTTCTTCTTCAAGCGATTGGACGCGTTCCAAGATTTGCTTCCGCCGCTTCTTAAGGCATGAAGCTCTTGGCTCAATCGTTTTTGAGCCATCTCTCTTATGCGTCGGTCGGTATTGCCCAAGTCGTTTTTGACTTCGAGATAAAGGCAGATGTCGTCGCGGTCTTGATTGGAGAGGCGGTGCAAATTAGGGACGGTCCCTTTATATTGCTGCTGATTGCCGCGAGTGTTGATAAAGCGATAGTTATCGGCTATCCAGAGCGAGTGGTCGAGAACTTGCTGGAGCATATAGTAATCATCGAAATTTTCGTAGACTTTCCAGCAGTAGTCGTTGGGAAAAATGCCCATTTGGTGCCCTTTTTCCAGCAAACGGCAGGTGTTCAGCCCGTTTTTGTGCTCCATTCTTTCAATTTGTTCGACATACTGATCTATAGTCAGCTTTCCGGCGGCGGCCGTGTCGGTGATCCGCATCAGTTCTACATTGGTGCTTGCGTTGTTCAGCTCCATCAAAATCGTGCTGATTCGTTCTCCTAGGGTTCGGCAGAGGGAGGGGTTGATCGCGATGACCCTGTCGCCGCCGTTCCACAATCCCGCGCAATTGTCGGAGTGGGAAATGATTTTGATGCACCCTTCGCTCAAAATTTTGTTAATGAGCGATTGAACCTCGTCTACCTGGCGGAGCCTTTTCAATGCTTCCCTGTATTCCGGGGCGCATGAGATGCCGTGAGCGTGCCGGCTTTGCGTCTGATGGTTGTTGT
>SLFE01000172.1 GCA_007124415.1 Waddliaceae bacterium
CGTCGAGCGTGAGCGTGAGGCCAAGGAACGTCGGACGGACTTCGTCCTGACCATCGAGGCGGACATGCATTACGAAGATGAGAATGCATCCGTCACCGCATTCCTCGATAAGGCCGAGCCCACTAGCTAAGATCAGCTGATCGGGGAGGTCACGCTGACAGGGGGTGCTCCTTCCATGCGAGGGAGTACCCCGTTCCACTAGGAGGAGTGAAGTAGAATGTGTGAGGAAGAGGCATAGACCTATCCCGCGGATATTGATCCGGGAGAAGAGGGAGGAGGAGAAGACTACCGTGTCACCCATACCCTACATGATGACGGTCACTAACACCACTAATCGACCTTTATCGAGAGGTGGGCATACCTTCGAACCGGGGGTGGAGACCGATGTGATGGTTCACTCACCTTCTGCGGCGAGGGAGATAACCGCATGTCGCAGTCTGCAATCGTCTCGACGTCAAGTTCGGGAGGAACTGGTTCAGGCACCTGTCCAAGAGGAAGAGACGCGGGTCCAAGAGGAAGAGGAAGCACCAGACGTTCATATATGTCCTCATTGCGGATTTGAGGCCAAGAGCAGTTTCGGACTCCGGGCTCACATTCGCGCCAAGCATGAGGATGAGGAGGTGTAACGCATGGCGCATTATTCTACGGTCGACGATGTGATCGAATTCACTGGGATCCGACCGGGAGATTTGGGGCTGGAGGATGACCCTCAGGGGACCACAGACCCCGAGAGCGCTGAATCTAAGATGCGCACCCTCATCGAGTCTTGGTTGGTTCAGGTCAAGGACTTGATCGATCAGAATCGGAATAGAGATTTCCATGAGGAGGAGGACGGTGTCCCTCCGGGGATCCACAACATTGCTCTGCGTGTGTGCGCGAATATGGTGGCTCAGGCGGTCCTCCGTCGAGATACCCCCATAGTCCGAGTGGACGACTTCAACGTGAGAACCGTGGAGGATCGGGTGATCACTTCCGCTATAAAGGACGATCTCAAGCAGTATGCCAGAGGGAGTCTCCGGGGGTCCGTCTTCCGGATGTTCGTGATCTCTAGGGCGGAGGAGATCTAATGGGGGATATCAAACTGGATGTCAACCATTCCATGACCGAGGAGGACTTCCGCGAGGTGATGGAGCGGGGTAGGGAGGCAATAACCCTCGCGCTGTCGTACACTGCGCAGGAGGTGTGGGGAGGAATCCGCAAAAATGCACCAGTGGATAGGGGTAGGTTGGCGGGATCCTTCCAGATGGAGCAGGTCGATGATCTGTCCTTCAGGATATTCAGCGGAGTCGAATACGCGATGATGGTCCACGAGGGGACGGGCATCCACGGTCCTACGGGGCAGGAGATTCGTCCCGTCTCGGCGCAGGCGTTGAAATTCTTCTGGTCTAAGATAAATCAGACGGTAGTCATGAAGGGTGATCTGGAGACCCCCGGGGAGAAGGCATCCTTCGCTAGGTGGGCGGAGGAGCGAGGCATGACCCCCATTTTTGCGTGGCCTAAGGGGATTGAGGGACGTCCCTATGCCACCGAAGCGATACAGGAGACTTCGGGGAGGACTCAGGAATTCGTCCGGAGAGCGATGAGGGAGACGATGCCGACGTGATGCTATCAGATGCATTAGACGAGATCATGGAGGCCATCCGGGAGAAGATCGAGGCGGCGGTGGGTGATCCCCAGAGTCGGTTATCCCACGTGAATAGCGTGGTCCGAGGGGATCGTAGGCGTACCCAACCCGAACTCCCCTCGGTGTGGATCTTCGCGGAGGTAGCTAGAGCGGAGCATTCTCCCACCACTCTGGCGGAGATCTGGACTCTCCCCATAGTCTTGGTTGCTGTGGTCAAGAATGATGAACCTGAACAGGGGTACATCGAGGCGACTCGACTGGCGGCAGATGTCCGGAGTGTGGTCATAGAAGATCGAACTCTCGGGAAAAGGAGCATCGTGCAGGATACGCGAAGCAGTAGATTCGAACCGTCGGGTCCATGGCATAGGGAGGGCTCTCAATTCGGAGCAGTGGCGGTAGTAGAGGTCACGTTCAAGATTCTAGAGGGGTGAGTGAGGAATGGCTAACGTTCTGAGATATCTAGGACTGGGTGCGGAGACGGAGTATGGGACCGAGGCGGCGCACGATGTCATGGTGGACATTGCGAGCGCGTCTTTGGACGTCCCGGACGATCCGCAAATCAGGTACGAGGGAGGTCTCGGCAAGGTCACGCGGGTATCCCGACCGGGGTATTACGCACCTGCGGGAGACTTCTCGTATGCATTCGACATTAGAACGATCGTGGATCTGTTGCACTGGACATTGGGGACTCGCGACGGAGATGAGGTGTACGGCAGTCTAGATGCTATCCTCCCGTCGTTCACAGCCAAGTTGGGTAAGGACCTGTTCGAGCACGTCTTCACCGGATGTACCATCACCAGTCTCGGACTCTCCGTGGAAGGGGCATTCTGCGAGGCGACTGCATCGGTTCTGGCTCAGAAGGATGCCAAGGCGAATATCCGGACGATAGAGGATGTCGTTGATGCACTCCCGGACGAGTACCCCATGGCATTCCACGAAGTTAAGCTCGAGGTGGCCGACGTCGGAGGGGCTAATCCCTCGGATTTCTCCGCTAGGGTACGGAGCATGTCGATGAACATCGATAACGGAGTGTCTGCCGACGGCGGTCGGGGACTGAACTCCCGATACATGTACAAGGCAATCTCCGAGAGTCGGGATACGACGGTCGATCTGACCCTAGACTACGAAGATCTGACCATGCTCGAGGCGTTCTGGGGATCTGAGAATGGTCCCTCGGATGATGGAGCAGACAGCAAACAGTTCAAGATCACGCTGGATAGTGGAATCTACGGCGAATTGGTCATACTCCTCCCGAAGGTGACCATCGTAGGATCCCAGCAGCAGCCGTCGGGGAGAAGTCGTTTGGAGCAGACGGTGAACGGGATCGCCACGCTGGACTCCGTCGAGAAGGCAGATCTGAGTATCGTCGAGACCGAGATGTTCGTGGACGCGTCCGGAGTAATCTCGGTATCCTAAGTGAAACAGGGGAGGGAGTATGACCAGTGGAAAGGGTGACTCTAACATGAAGAGGTTGAACAAGGCGGACATCCTCAGAGGTCGAGATCGCATGGTGGCGACCTACATCAAGACTCTTGATGGCGAGGTGGTCCTCCGACCTTTGACCGACGGGGAGTGGTCCGAGGTAGAGTCCACCGCGGCGAGTGCATTCTCCATCGACGCATCTGGAGAGGTAATAGACCGACTCCAGAGGGAGGTGGAGGAGGGCTCTATCTCGGCGGAACAGGCGAGGGCTAGATACGGGGAAGCACTGAAACTAGATCTAGATGTAGGACGTTTCGCACGTGCGGAGTATAATGCCAACGCACTGGCGGCGATGTACGGGATGTCTGCGGGGGGAGAGGAATGGTCCATGCAGGATGTTAGATCTCTCCCCATAGGAGCTACGGAGGAGATCGCCAAGAAGGTGCTCGATCTGACGGGAGTCTCCCTCGATATGCAGGATGTGGCCGCGGGGATGTCGGGGAAATCCAATGCGGAGAGGAAGATGACCGACGAGGTCCACAGGTTTCGCGAGGACGAGGGAGGGTCAGCAGATACTCCAGTCGATAGCGATGGGCATCCCACTGGTGAAAATCCAGAGCGAGATGACCCCCGCACAGAGAGTGTTTCTCCATGAGGTGGTGGCTCCTCTGATGCAGACTCCCCCTACCACGGAAGGGGAGCGTGGCGACAGGGAGGAGAACAGAGATGTGAATGACCTAAGACGCAAGGTGATGGAGAGGAGGTCTGATCCCGAATGGCGGTAATGGATATCGTAATTCAGGCGCAGGATCAGGCCTCGAAGGTGTTTGATGACGTCACTAAATCCGGTAGTACGATGGGCGACCGGTTGGAGAGATCTTGGAAGGCCGCCACGGTAGCTGGTGTGGCACTCGGAGGGGGCATCCTCAAACTCACAGGTAGGGCGCACGAGGTCAACGATGGATTACGTCGGGTGGCCGCGACTACCGGGGAGAGTGAGGAATCCCTCCGGGACATGACCCTCCAGTTATCCGATGCGACATTCGGGATGAATGATGTGGTCGCAGGTACCGAGAGGTTGGTTCAGGCGGGGGTTAATACCCGCGAGGAGTTCGAGAAGATTCTACCAGTCATGGATGACTTCTCCGATGCCACCGGGATGGATATCGTCCAGTCGATCGATGCATTTGACCGGGTGCTGTCCGCATTGAACATCCCTCTGGAGGAAGCCGGAGAGCATGTCGATACCATGACGTTCCTCACCCAGAGGACCACGGTCAGCATAGATAGTCTCGGGATGCTCATGCGTCGGGAAGCTCCTGCGATCAAGGACATGGGGTTGTCCTTCGACGATGTGGCGGTAGCCATGGCGGGTCTGGAGGCCGAAGGTATCCGAGGTCCTCGGGCCATTATGACATTCCAAGAGGCACTCAAGGATGCCGAGGGGTCCTCCGAGGAATTCTGGAAGACTCTGGGAGTCACCAACGAGACCCTCGAGGACCAGAGAGATAACCTCGGGGATGCCGCGGGGCTCACCGAGGAGTTGGCGGAGATAAACAACTCGTCCCTAACCGTCTGGGATCGGTTGAAGAACCGGATGGATAAGGCGATGGTGTCCGCGGGGACCTTCCTAGAACCTGTGAGAGACATGGCTCCTGCACTGATGGCGCTAGGTCCGGTTATGGGTGGCGTGGGTAAGGCCATGAATGGACTCCGGGCGATCACCCTGTCCACACTGGCTCCATTCCTAGCCATCATCGCTGTGGCGGGAGCACTCTACCTAGCTTGGACCAACAACCTCTTCGGGATACAGGACGTGACTAAGGACGTCTTCGACCGGGTCTCGGGATTCTTCGACCGGGTCAAGGAGAACCTCGACTCCCTCCGCGGAGTATGGGAGGGTACCCTCGGAGGCGACATGCTCCGGGTGGTCGGGGAGTTCAGCAGCTTCCTCGCAGGGGTCTTCGGAGATGATGTGGCCAATACCTTCGTGGACTTCTTCGTCAAGACTCGGGACACATTCGATGACGTAAGCGGGGTCATCCGGGGTGCCATGGATACCGTCCGGGAGATCGTGGAGGTCGCGCTGGAGAGGGTGCTCCAGTTTTGGGATCAGTATGGAGCAGATATCGTGGACACTGCCGTGGCCGCATTCAATGCGCTGAGGTCCGCGGCGGAGTTCGTGTTCAACCTCCTGACGATCATCATTGAATCCGCGGTGGACAAGATCTCTCGGATCATCAGGGTCTGGTTGGACCTTATTCGCTGGTTGTGGGATAACTTCGGTGAGGGTATCCTCAAAGCCGTCGGGATTGTCTGGGATCAGATCACCGC
>SLFE01000032.1 GCA_007124415.1 Waddliaceae bacterium
AAGAAATGATGGACATTCTTTCTGTCCTCAATGAAAAATTAGGGAGTCTCTCAGGCATTGAGCTGGAAATGTTTCAATACACCAAAAATAACCAAAAGTATTTTAAACAATGTGCAACATTCAACGCGCAGCAATACTTTGACAACAATGGCATCTGCCTTGCGATCTTCGCTTCCGGGGACTGGAGCCCGCTCCATGTCGCCGTATGGAACAATCACCTCGAGCTTGCCGAAAGCGCCTTTTATGAAAATATTGACAAAGCCGATTTTCAAGGAAATACACCGCTTCATCTCGCTATTATCCAAGGACATCAGGAATGGGCCCGCATCCTGTTAAATCGCGGGGCCCGGCCGGATATAAAAAACGATAAAGGCGAGACGCCGCTGCATTTGGCCTCCTATTACAATCGCAAGGAAATCGCATCGCTGCTTCTTGAAAAAATTGAAATAGTCGACGAGGCGAATCAAAAAGGGCAAACCCCCCTTCATTACGCAGCTATCGGAGGAGCAATAACTATCTTTGAAGACCTGATCCGCCGCGGCGCCGATCCTTATCATACCGATCTGTGGAATAACCACTTGTTCCATTTCGCCGTCTCAAAAGGCAATACTGAATTTCTGATATATCTTCTGGAAAGCGATTACAGCGGGCAAATCAACCAGAAAAACAACAAAGGAGCAACGCCGCTTCACTTTGCCGCCGCCTTCGGCGATATGATGTCTGTCCATTTGATTTTAAGTTTAGGCTTCGATCCGCTCGAAAAGGATCTTAAAGGAAGAACGGCGCTGCACTACAGCGTCAAGTTCGGCAATGAACAAACAGCCAGGCTTTTTTTGAACATGAATGACGATGAGCTCATCCAGGCTAAAAACGACAAGCAGATGACAACGCTGCATTACGCTGCAAAAACCCTTCCTCATACCATGCTGCAGCAGCTGATTGCCCACGGTCTGAGGGTCAATTCCCTGGACAATCTGGGAAAGACCCCTCTTTTCTACGCTATTGACGGCCGCTCGTCGATGTCTCTTCGCAACCTAAAGTACCTGCTAATGCACGGCGGGCATACCGATATCTACGATTATCATGGCCAGGCCCTGATCCACTATGCCGCTTCAAGAGGGGCTATCGGCTCGATGAGGCGGATCCTGACGTCCTCCAATGATCTCGAGCTTCTGGATAGAAACGGAAGGACAGCTCTTGAGATCGCAAGGTCCAAAAACTATAAGCGGATGGAGAAATATATCCTCGATCATTCCAATTGATTAAAATTCTTCCATTGCCTAACTTGCATTTATGATGTATTTGCTCTGTTTTTCAGCGGAAGCCAGCTTTGCAGCGGCTATACTATTAGGTGTTCTTGGCTATGCGACTCTTTCCGAGACAAAAGACCGGCGGGAGCTGCTTCTCGCTTGCGTACCCCTTCTCTTTGCCGCCCAACAGTTTTCAGAGGGGATCTTATGGATCTCTTTAACAACAGGCCACTATCCTTCCGTCGTAGCCGATTCGGCAAAATGGATTTTTTTAGTCTTTGCCTTTGTCAACTGGCCCATTTGGCTGCCAGCCTCGCTGCTTTGGATCGAAAGGGAGCCTGTCAGAAAGTATATAATACTCGCCTCGCTGTTTCTAGGCATTGCTTTTGTCGCCTTGAACCTTAGCCTCGCCATCGGAGAGCCGGTTACAGTCGGCATAGTCGACAGCAGCATTCAGTACAGCGCCTACGACACCTCGTCTTTTGTTATCTTTGCGACCCTTAGAGTCCTTTATATACTGGCCGTCCTCATCCCTGCCTTTACCTCCAGCTACCGGCTGATGTGGGTTTTCGGACTTATCGTGGCCTCAACTTTTATTTTGGCCGAGTATTTCTATCACGCAGTTTTCACATCGGTTTGGTGCTTCTTCGCTGCCGTCACCAGCGCCTCGCTCTTCGTCATCCTTCGCAAAAACCGGGCATACCGGGGTTAACACTTTACAAAAATTCATTTTCATAAGAAACTATGTGTATATTATAACCCTTTGATTTTTACGGTTGTGAGTTTATGCTTAAATGGGTCCAGTCGATAAAAAACGCCGACAGCAAAGCCAGGTGGTTTTATTTTCAATATATTATTTACTTGATAGCCATCATCCTATCCACGATTTGGGCTTATGTCCGCCTAGACTTTGTCCGCAGCTACGACGCACAGCAAGAAGAAACAATCCAGAAAGCAGAAAATAGAGAATCATGACATCTCAAAATACAACAAATCACCCGATTCGAAAACCCGAATACCACACCCATGAAGAGTTTGAAAACCGCTCGCGCAAGTTAGCAGAAATACGTGAAATGGGGATAGATCCCTATCCTCACAAATTTCCAAGGACAGATCCGATCCGCGACTTACTCAAAGAGCACGAATCCGGCGATGTCGGCAAGAGCGATGATGCCGCGGCGGGAAAGACCCCTCATGTCTCTGTTGCGGGAAGGCTGGTCCTTTTCCGACCCATGGGAAAAAACACATTCGGACATATTCAAGGACAGACCGGCAGAATTCAAGTGATGTTCAACAGAGACTTGACCGATGTCGAAGGGTTGTCTTTGCCGGAATCCGACGGTCCGAGTCCCTGGAAGCAAATAGAAAAGAAGTTGGATCTGGGCGATATTATCGGAATTGAAGGGCACTTATTTAGGACTAACAAGGGCGAGCTGACAGTTTTTGCCAAAAAATTCACATTACTCAGCAAGACTCTTCTGCCCCTTGCCGACAAGCACAGCGGCCTTCATGACAAGGAAACGCGCTACCGCAAACGATGGCTTGATCTGATTTCCAATCCTGAAGCCCACAGCGCCTTTGGTCAAAGGAGCCGCATACTGCACCTGATCAGGCAGTTCATGCACAAAGAAAACTTCATGGAAGTCGAAACCCCTGTCCTTCAAAGCGTTTACGGCGGAGCGGAAGCCCGTCCTTTCGAAACTCACCTCAACGCCCTGGAGCAGGATATGTACATGAGAATCTCCCTTGAGATTCCTTTGAAAAAGCTGATTATCGGCGGCATGCACCGCGTCTTCGAAATCGGGCGCGTCTTCAGAAATGAAGGAATCGACCGGAACCATAATCCTGAATTCACCATGCTCGAGGCCTATTCGGCTTATTGGGACTACTACGACATGATGGAGCTGATTGAAAACATGTTCGAATTCATCGCGCTCGACCTTTACGGCACGACAAAAATTCCCGCCAAGCTGCCGCAGAGCGAAGAAGAAATCACACTCGATATGAAGACCCCCTGGCCCCGCCTCACGATGAAGGAAGCAATAAAAAAATTCGGCCACATGGACGCCGATTCCCTCAGCGACGAAGAAATGTCGTCCATGCTCCTTGAAAGCGGACACATCGCCCCCGAAAAGCTTAAGACTATGAACCGGGGACTTCTGATCGCTGCCCTATTTGAGGTTTTTGCCGAACCTTATCTTATTCAACCCCATCACATCATCGACCACCCCATAGAAACAACTCCTCTCTGCAAACCCCACCGCAAACCGAAAGAAAAGGAAGGAGGGCTTGTCGAGCGGTTTGAAAGTTTTATCCTCGGCAATGAAATTTCCAACGCCTATACCGAGCTCAATGACCCGGAACTCCAAAGAGAGCTTCTTGAGCAGCAAGCTCTCCGACGCGAAAGGGGCGACCCCGAGGCCAGCCCGCTCGACGAAGAGTTCCTCGAAGCCATTTGCCAAGGAATGCCTCCGACAGCCGGCATTGGAATCGGAATCGACCGCATGATCATGATACTCACCAATACCCATTCCATAAGGGATGTTTTGCTTTTTCCCTGGATGAAACCCCTCGATGAAATGAAATGACTCTACTGACGGAGGAAAAAAAATCCGTGGAAAATACGCAGCTAACGCTCTTCAATACCGAGTCTAGAAAAAGAGAACCACTCATTCCCTTGAAAAACAATCACATCCGCATGTACACATGCGGGCCGACAGTTTATGACTACGCCCACATCGGGAATTTCAGAACCTATATTTTTGAAGACCTTCTGCGAAGAACGATAAAATTTTTAGGTATGGATATCACCCAAGTGATGAACATCACTGATGTCGACGACAAAACCATCAGAGGCGCCACAAAAAAAAACATCTCTCTAAAAGAATATACCAAGCCGTTCCTTGACGCTTTTTTTGCTGATCTCGACACACTTGGAATCGAAAGGGCTGAACAGTACCCTGCCGCAACTGATTTCATCCCCGACATGATCGACATGATCCGGACCTTGGTCGAAAAAGGATATGCCTATAAAGGCAAAGACGGCAGCGTTTATTACAACATCTCCAAATTTGAGCGGTACGGATGCCTTTCACACCTCAAGCTCAAAGAACTTAAAACCGGAGGCTCCGAACGGGTCGCCTCAGATGAATACGATAAAGAACATGCCGCCGACTTCGTCCTTTGGAAAGCCTACGATGCCGATCGGGACGGAAGCATCTATTGGGACAGCCCTTTCGGCAAAGGGCGGCCGGGGTGGCACCTGGAATGTTCGACAATGGCCATGCAGCTTCTCGGCGAAACTCTCGACATTCATGTCGGCGGGGTCGACAATATGTTCCCGCATCACGAAAATGAAATCGCGCAATCCGAAGCCTGCACAGGAAAACGATTTGCAAAAATCTGGCTCCACTCCGAGCATCTTCTTGTCGACGGCAAGAAGATGTCGAAAAGCCTGGGAAATTTCTATACCTTGAGAGACCTTCTGGACAAAGGGTATAAAGGCAAGCAAATACGCTACATGCTGTTGCAGACCCACTATAAGACCCAGCTGAATTTCACTCTGCCCGGACTTGATGGGGCAAAGCATGCTCTTGGCCGGATCAACAACTTTATTGAAAGGCTTCAAGGTCTTGCCGATGAACAGGCTGATGGGTCTGACGAAGACCAATTTAACAAAACCATTGAAGAAGCTCTCAGACGTTTCAAAGACGCCCTGTCCGACGATCTCAACATATCGGTTGCCCTATCCGCTGTTTTCGATTTGATCCGCGATATCAACACTCTTTGCGATGCCAATGAAATCAGTTCAAGTCAGGCGCGAGCTGTCCTCGAACTGCTGAAAAATTTCGATCAAGTGCTCGGAGTCATGAATTTTGAAGTTGAACACGAATTTCCGAAGGAAGCCCTGGATCTGATGCGCCAGCGCGACGAGGCCCGCAAGAGCAAAAACTGGACGCTAGCAGATGAATTGCGCGACAAAGTCCACGCGCTTGGTTTTGAAATCGAAGATTCGCCGGCAGGATCGAAATTACATAAAAAATAGCATGGGAAAAACCAAAGACGAACGATATTTATTGCGCCTTTATGAAATGGCCAATGAGTTTAAAGACCCGAAAAC
>SLFE01000044.1 GCA_007124415.1 Waddliaceae bacterium
GCCCATCTATGAACCGACACTCCTTGCCCAGCTCTAAAGAGCTGCGCTACGTCGCATCAATTCATATCTAGACCTTCTAAAAAACTGTCAGACGAGATTAGGGCACAATCAGGGGTTAAAGGGACATCATCTTCTATTTTGACGCGTTTCGATTTGCCGATATAATTAAAAAGATTTTTTGATAGTTCGTTGACAGTAAAGATTTTTTTTGAGATTTCTCCCCCGGGATGAAACGTGATCTCAAGCGTAATGTCGTACTTGGGAATGTAGATGTATCCGTACTCTTTAGCGTCTCCATTCGGCTCGCTGCGGCATGTGTAGAGCCGCGCTTCTGTCGTTTCAAAACTAGGAATCATAAAAACCTCTCCTTGGTTAAAAAAATTTATAATTAGATATTATTCCTGTCAATAACTGATAAGGGCCGTTCATTGACCTAAAATGACTTTTGCAACCGTATGGAATATGATAAATTTTTTTTTTAATCAAGGGATAATTATTAATCATCTTTCTGATAGTTAACTATTTATAAAAATTCATGGGTAAGGTATAATAAATATTTATCATTTAAATAACTTAACTTAAGGGGAATATCAATATGAAAACAGTAGTCAGAAGGTATGTCACACTAATTGAAATGATGATCGTCATGTTTTTGATCGCCCTCATCATCGGGGTTGTGGCCTACAACTACCAAGGAACCCTTGCTGAAGGGAAAGCTTTCAAGACCAAGGCGGGCAAAGAGAAGCTCGAGACCATTCTCAATCTGGTCGTTTCGGAGAACTCGGATGCCGAAGACGACATCGAGGTCCGCTGGGTCGATTACGTCAAAGCCTCTCCGCTTGTCCAAAATCCCGATGCGCTGATCAAAGACGGCTGGGGTCAGAAGTACGAAGTGAAGTATGAGGACGGAAAGATCAAGGTGGCATCGAAACGGTATGAGGAATATAAAAAGAGCAACCCGGCAACTATGTTCAACGACAACTCGCAGCAGGAGTGATGGTACGTAAAAAATTTTTTACAATGGTGGAAATGCTGATTGTTATGGCCATTTTGTCGGTAGTGGCCGGCGCCGTCGGCTTCAATATGCTCAAGATGCGGCGGCAGCAGCAGTTTGTTTCGGGCGTGTCCCTTGTCGAGCAAAAGCTGCAGGCAGCTCTCGAGACTATGCTTATCCACCACAATAATGTCCGCGTGATCTTCGACAGGGACAAGGGCAGGTTGAAGCTCACAGCAGAATCCGAAACCCCTTTGGAAAGGGGAATGGGGCGCCTGCTCAAAACGAATCCGGTAATTGAAGGGGTTAGCGAGGCTGTTTGGCGTCCCCATGATCAGGATGTTGCGAGCGGAAAGGCGATACTTGTTTTTTCCGCCATGGCAAATGCGATTCCAAAAGGGACGCTCACTCTTTATGGAACAGATCCTTCACAAAAAAAAACAGTTGTTTTAAAGGGATATCCCCACCCGATAAAAGCCGCGGATGAGGGGTTTTACGAAGAGTCCTAGGCGCTGATAAGCGAGGAGCACTATCCCCGCGAAGTGCGCGCCCTCTGGTCTCTGGACGGGAAGGGGTTATGATACGGAAGTCGAAAAGACACATGCTGCTTCTCGAAGTTCTCATTGCGCTTGTGCTTGTCGCTCTTTGCGCTTTTCCGCTGCTCGCCCCCCATTTTATGATGATCAATCAGGAAAAACTACTTTTGGATGAAATCGAGGCCGATCGTATGGCGAATGTTATTTTTACCAACCTGGTTGAAAAGATGTACAACGGAACGCTCACATGGGAAGAAATAAATAGCTTGGAAAAAAAAGATATTGAGCGTGATTTGCTCAAAGACGTCGCTATTCCTAAGCGGTGGCCCTATGCCATGAGCTATCGTTTCGAAACACCAAGATTGAAGCCGGACGCGAAAGAACCGCAATACGGCCTTTTTCCGCTTTGGGTTGAAATGACGCCGCAAAAAGGGAAAACTATCAGATTTTTTTATGAAGTTTTTGTCGAAAAGGGAGGGGGCGTCGGCGATGAAGAGAGTTGACAAACGACATGTCACTTTGCTTGAGCTGCTCATTGCAATTGGCTTGACGGCTATTTTGCTGTCTGCGCTTCTTGGCTATTATCAGCAAGCCTCTTATGCCCGGATTCACATTGCCCATAAGCAGGAAGAGAATTTTGAGCTTCTTTATGCCCAGTACCGATTGAACCGTATTATGCCTACAATCCTTAATCCGATCAAAAAGGAAAGCTCAAAGCTTGGGGTTTACTTTTACACAAAATCGGCCGAGCCTCCAAAAGAAAAATCGGACAGCCTTATTTTCGCCTATGACAATGGCACGGGCGGCGGCCAGCTTTTTTCCAATGAAGTGCTTGCCAAACTTTTTGTCGACAGCCAAGGGCAGCTTATTCTTTTGACCTGGCCTATACCTAAGAATTTTGACGATCCGGATGCGCCTATGAGAAAAGAAGTTCTTCTGACTAATGCAGAAGATGTTAAATTTTCACTTTACAAACCGATACCCAAGGACAAGAAAGGACTTCAAATCGATCCGGAGAGAGAAACAGGCGAATACGACCAGTGGTTTTCCGAGTGGCCGATCGAAGAGAAGGAACTTCCCGCACTGATAAAGATCAAAGTGAAGATAAAAGATAAAGATAAGCCCGTGGTGTATGCGTTTATGCTCTCAGGCAGCGAGGATTATATCTACTACCCATGAATGTTTTGCCTATTGTTTTTTCCATCCTGATGCTTTTAGCGATCATGACTTATGGTCAGCTGCAGACTTTTTTGATGCGAAGCGCCATACGTCTGGAATACACGTGCTACCTTGAAAATCGCTCGAGGAACAATCTCAATTGCCTCCAAGAACACCTGTATGAATCCAATCACACGGAAAAAGAAAAAAAAGAAAATCACAGCGAACGTTCGGTCGCTTCAAGACTTATCAGCATCCAATGGTTTTTGAATGAGCCGCAAAATGATCAGGACTGGAGCATCTTGCAGGCAAACAATGAAATTATCAGAAGGCTTTTTGATAACCTTTACTCCGACAGGCAATTCTATCGCGAAGCCGAAGAGAGGCGGCCCGATATCGTCAATGAACTTTGGACGGCTGTCATCGATGAATTGAAGGAGAAAAATTCAAGGGGCGAGACGCTGACAAAGAAAGAGCACATCGAAAATCTTCCACTCGCGGATCCGGAGCTGTCCCTCTTTTTATCCCACCTTCTCAAATATGATGAAACTCCCGAAAGCATTCGCCTCGAATGCGGCGACAAAGAGGTTATGTGTGTCAAAAAGACTGTCGTCTACTATCCGAACATCCTCGACTTTATAAGCATTAAAAAGGTGTCCTCAAAACAATACCGTGTTTTTCTTATGGAAAAACCTCTGCTCATGGCTATTTTTCAAGACGAGGGAGTTGTCGATGAAATCATTAAGGAAAGATGGGATCACTACAGGGATCTTGACAAAACCGATGAGGATCAAAGAGCGGCGAGAAAACAGGATCTTGAGATTAAATTCGAGGAAACGTTTAAAAATAAAATCCCTACCGATATTCCCGAGGGAATAATCAATTTTCAAATTTCTCTATCAAGGCCGCCGAAATAAAACGTCTGCTTATAGCAGTTCGTTAAGCATCGAATTCGAGACCTAAGGGAGAAACAGCCAATCTCTTTAAAGACCAGGCTGAATGTTGCAACCGGGCGGTAAAAAATCATGTAGTCGAGCTCGCTCAATTTGACTATTCTTTTTTCCCAATAGATTTTTAGCGGCTTCACTTCGAAACCGCTATCGGACGGCAAAGTCTTCTTCAAATATTTTGAGATTATTTTCGGATCGAAACCTTTGAACGCAAAGTCGTATCTGTCGCTTTTGTTTTGGAAAACAGCGTTTTGGATCAAGCTTGCTACGTGTTCAAGCAAGGCCTGATTGTTGGATTCTTGCTTTTTAAGAATTTCCTCTCCGGCGGCGAAGGCGCATGCGTTCTTTCTTATTTTCTTTTTATCAATTTCAATGACCAGATATTTTTTTGAAGTGCCGATCACTTGAAATCCGCATGAGCTTAACGTCCTTGTCAACTTTTCGACAACTTTTTCGTTGTATTCAACGGGCTTTAAATAATAGACCGTGCAGTTCTGATCATAAGTATCTTTTCTTGATGCAAAGCCTAGGAATGACCGGTCGATGCGCCATTGTTTCTGCGCCCAATATTTGTTGATATGGTTTCCGATGGTCTCGAGGGTTACAGAAAGCAATTGCTGCTCTTTTTCGTTGAGCTCCGTTCCTCTTTTATCGGCGTGAAGCGGAGCGGTTTTCAATAAAGGGTCTCTATCTACTTTCATAGGTGTCCCTCCCTGTTATTCATCAGAGTATCAAATCCTCGATTAATCGATATTTCCTTGATAATCAGAATCTTAATTGTTTGTGGCAAAATTAGATTTTGTTATTGTATAATCTTTACGAGGTAACAAAAATGAAGAAGTATTTTATATTTTTGTGTTTGCTTGTTCCTTCCATTGCCTGTTGTTATGAAGGTATAAAAGACCTGCCTTCGCATCGTAAAAATACTGAGATTATTTCAGATATTGTCGGTAACGAATTGCAAATGAAACCGGCAGGACTGGATGCTGTGCGATACATTGCCGAAAATATTTCCCGCATAGGCGCCCGCGCGCTTGAAAATGGATTTGATACAGACGCCTATACCTATCAGGTAATTGCCGGCTGGCCCAATTATACATGGGTTCCTCTCTGGGAAGGGGGCGATATTCCCTTCACCTTATTTATTTATATTTGGCCTCCAAGGGGACAGGACTCAACGCCTATCCACAGCCACCCCATCCCTTGCGCTTTGACCGTCTTAAAAAATTCGATCACGCAGGAAAATTTTGAAATCATCGATAAAGGCATAGTGAGAATGAATGGGAGCAAGAAGCTGGTTGAAGGGGACTGTGAAGTTGACGTTCTCCTCGATTCATTTGTCCATCGGGTTTCCTGCAGGGAAAATGGGCCTGAACCGGCATTCACTCTCCACCTTTACGCCAAGGGGACTGCAAAAGAAGTGAGAAACACATTCTACAAGACTTTTCCGAGGCATTCATACAACTTGAGCGAAAATTAGTTGTTTAATAAGCTGTCAAAATGATTGAAAATTATTTCAGGGTTGTAGGCTTTGAGGTTCGAAGTCCGATAAGCCCTTCTGCTGAACAAATTGACAACTGCCCCCCTCGCCCTTCCGGTCTTTTGCACAAGGAGCTTTCCAAGTGTTTGAGAGGCCTCGATTCTGTTCATCCTCGAGACGAATGGGTCGATATCGAAGAGTACAGGCTCGC
>SLFE01000196.1 GCA_007124415.1 Waddliaceae bacterium
ATCGGGAAATGGGACAACGGATTCAAGTTCGCCCTCAATGCCCTCGGTTTTATGGATAATACTTCTGAGGTTGTCATAGATTTCTTGGCAGAAATCCGCGTGGGCAGCGCCGCAACATAAGAAAATAAGCAGCAGTAATTTCAGCAAATAGTTCATAATTAGATATCCTTAAATTATATGAGCTTCCCAGCCTTTGTCGTTAGTGGATATTTTTACCAGTTGACAGTTTGGGATCTGACGCACTGGAGGGATGCCTAAAATATTGCAGAGCTCAGTAAAGACACGTCCGTGACTGATAATTAAAGGGTGTTGGTGATAAGTCTGAGCAATTTTGATGCCTTTGGATACTCTTTCTCGGAAAGCTTTCCTTGTTTCGACTCCATTTCCCGGGACATATGAAGGATCGCGCTCTTCCAATCTCTCTATTGCATACATTTCCTCGCTTGAGATCCCTTCCAGCAATCCCCAACACCGTTCCGAGAGTTCAGGAACTACATGAAAATGCGCATGAGAATGAACATCATGAATCTCTCTTGCGGTTTCTAAAGCACGGGAAAGAGGACTTGTGACAACACAGTCGATATTTAATGTAAGACTTCTTGTTGCAAGTCTTTTTGCTTCCTGGCTACCCCTCTCATTTAAAGGAACGTCATGTTGACCTTGACAAAGTTTCTGATGGTTCCAATCTGTTTCTGCATGACGCGCGAAAAAGAAATATTTTTTTATAATTTTACTCATTAAACTCAACTTTTAAATAAAAAAACTTTGATTGAAAAATATTTTTGTAAAACATGATAAGAAATCATACTGAAAATCAACAAAAATGTGAAACAAAAAAAACTAGGATTAGGGTCACAATCAGGGTGTGTTGCCTAATTCCCTAGGAGGAAGTTTAAAGGTGGGTGCCAAGATCAAAATAGAGACTTGATAGGGAAAAAAACAGGGGTAAACTCTTTTTCACTACAAAAGGAGAATACCCCATGAGACACAAGAAACGTGACTGGTCTAAGTATAACAATTTCCTCATAAATCGTGGAAGCCTAACTTTCTGGATTCACAAAAAAGCCTTAAAGTCCTGGAGAGCCAAGAAACAAAAAGGCAAAAAAGGCGCTCCTTTCATTTTCTCGGATACAGTCATCGAGACAGCTATGACGATTAAATTTATTCTTAAGCTCTCCTATCGTACATTGGAAGGGTACCTGAAATCTTTATTGAAAATTCTCGGAATTGACCTTCCTGTTCCAAGCTACACCCAAATATGTAAACGGATGAAAAAGTTGAAACTTCCTGGTCACCTTCTTAAAAATAAAACCGTTAGGCATGTTGTCGTCGATGCAACAGGTTTAAAGGTGTACGGCGAGGGAGGATGGAAGGTGAAAAAGCACGGAGCAGGCAGAAGGAGAGAATGGCGGAAGCTGCATCTTGCAGTAGACGAAGAAACCCAAGAGATTTTATTTGCAGACTTAACTGACGATTATACCAGCGACACCAAATTTGTACCTGAAATCATGAAGGAGCGATGTGGGGTTAAAAGGTTTCTGATGGATGGAGCTGCCGATGTTGAGCTCCTTTATAAGCTGGCTTATGAGTCTGGGATAGATCTTTTGACACCACCAAAGAAGAATGCCAAGAAACGAAGGGAACCTTGGCTGCAAGACCGCACCAAAAGGTTATTAGAAATACTGAATGCAGGGCCCGGCCCTGCATTACGGCCCTGCATTATGGCATCACATGAAACGCCTTCAAATAAAGGACTACTAGAGGTCATTATCTGTAGGATCCGCGGGCAGCGATTGAATGTAAACTTTGCGCCATTCGCCATTAGGACCACAAAGCATCGTTGCCGGTTCCGGAATAATGCCCCCATCTAAAAGATTCCATTGAAATCTCTTTCGAGCCAATTTCACTACATTCAATGTGTTATTATTATCTGTTGAATCAATGTTATATCTATTTTGGTAATCCCGGGAATGGTTTCTATAAATCTTCATTACAAATCTTCTTAATTGGTTACGTCTTAAACTATTGCATTTTAGTTATATACATATATCTTTGAAAGTATTTTAGTTAATGAAAGGCTCGATTAACACCGCAGAACTCTGCATTCCGCACAATTCTTTGAAATTCGGTTTTATTTTGACTGCACTTTTTCGAATTCGGGGCGAAGCTCTTCGGTGAGAAAGTAGTTGATCACTGTTCTGATGACAACAATAGCGCCGAGCATGCCGATCTCGGTCCAGCTTGGAGAAACCGCCGTCTTCAGAATGTCTGCTCCAATAAGGAATTCCAGGCTCAAGCTCAAAGCGCCGCCCAGCTGCATCCGCAAAACTAAAAACCTCTCAGGCACAAAATTGAACGGAAGCGGGCTTGACAGGTAGTAAATGATAGATTTGATAATTCCCAACAAAATAATCAGGATGGCCACTGCTTCAGCCAATAAGGCCACGTAATGAGCCGCTTTTATGATGTAGTCTTCCATACTCATCATTTAACAAATGCAGAGAAAAAGTGAAAGCCTTAAAAGTTATTCAGCAGCAGCCCTTCCGGCCAGCAAGCCTGTCGTCCAGGCATTTTGAAAATTAAACCCCCCGGTCACTCCGTCGATATCCAGGATTTCTCCGCAAAAGAAAAGGTGTTTAGCGCGCCTGCTTTCCATCGTTTTAAAATTTATTTCGGAAAGGGCGACGCCTCCGCATGTCACAAACTCTTCTTTGTTTGTCGTCTTTCCCTTCACTTGATAACGATCGCGCTTCAGGCTCTCGCACAGCTGAAAAACAGCTTTCTTGCTGAGGGCATTTGCCAAAGTCGTCTGAGGAATCCCGGCGCGGTCCAGGAGTTTCTTCCAAAGGCTGGCGGGCAATGGGACGATGCGAAGGCTTCCCGCCTGCCTGGCTCCACGGCTTTTTTCAATCAGCCCGCGGAGCCAATCCTCGGAAAACTCGGGGAGCCAATCGACGATCAAAGCGGCCTCATAGTTCTTTTCAGCGAGAAAGCGAGCCTCGAAAGCCGACAGCTTAAGCGCCCCGGGACCGCTAAACCCCCAGTGGGTTATGAGCAGAGGGCCCGCTTCTTCAAACTTGCCGTCCGCCAGTTTCAACTTGGCCTGACGGACGGACACGCCGGCGAGGCCGGCTAAAGGAAATGAGGGTATATTGAAAGTGAATAAAGATGGAACCGGAGCGACTACAGTATGGCCGAAGCCCTTGGCAAAGTCCCATCCTGCCAAAGCGCTTCCGGTTGCAAGAATTACCCTATCGGCGTGCAAATCGTTTTCTTTTGAGATCTTCAGATCAAATCCTTTTTCCCCTTTTCTAATTGATTGCAATTTAGATTGCGTTTTGATTACCACGCCAAGTTTTTCAGCTTCTCCGAGCAGGCAGTCAATAATGGTTTGCGAAGAGTCGGAAACAGGAAAAATGCGGCCGTCCCCCTCTTCTTTCAGAGCAACGCCCCTCTGCTCAAACCAATTCACAGTATCTTGAGGCTGAAAGCGGTGAAAAGGCCCCAGAAGCTCTTTATGGCCTCTTGGATAGTTCCGCACAAGCATCCGCGGGTCAAAACAGGCATGAGTCACATTGCAGCGCCCTCCCCCTGAAATCCGCACCTTGCTCAGAAGCTTGGCGGTCCGCTCCAGAACAAGGACCTCGGCTCCCGGATTCGCCTCCTTTGCCGCAAGCGAGGCAAAAACGCCTGCCGCCCCTCCTCCTATAATAACTATTTTCATCGACTGCCTCTTATCTTTACTACTTGATATTTAATCTTATTCGATGATACCATCAAGCAAGCGCACTTTCGGTCTGCGTTTTACTTTTTCGAGATATTATCTCTAACAAATTAATAATATTCTGCCTGGATCGATCATTAATGCAAACATTATGCAGGCCGATTTTGGAGCATTCTGTATGTCATTTAAAAATCTTGGCCTAATGGCCGAACTTGTCCGCGCTGTTACCGAACAAGGATACAGCACCCCCACCCCGATACAACTCCAGGCAATTCCTGTGATTCTTGAAGGCCGCGACATCATGGGCGGGGCGCAAACAGGTACCGGTAAAACCGCCGGCTTCACCCTGCCGCTGCTGCAACGCCTAAGCAATAAAGCACGCGGGAGGGGTTCGGTAAGAGCCTTGATCCTCACGCCGACGCGCGAACTGGCCGCCCAAGTGGCAGAAAGCGTCGAAATTTACGGAAAATACCTTCGCCTGAAATCCGCAGTGGTTTTCGGCGGGGTCAGCATCAATCCCCAAATCGCCCAACTCCGCCGCGGTGTTGATATCCTGGTAGCCACACCCGGCCGCTTGCTGGACCATGTCGGTCAAAAAACCGTTGATCTCTCCCAAGTCGAAATACTTGTTCTTGACGAGGCCGACCGCATGCTGGACATGGGCTTTATCCACGACGTCCGAAAAATCTTAAGGTTAATCCCGAAAGAAAGGCAAAACCTTCTTTTTTCGGCAACATTCCCCGAAGGAATCAAGAAACTAGCAGACGAGTTGCTAACCTCGCCTGTCATGGTTCAGGTCGCCAGACCTAACATTTCAGCAGACAATGTGAAACAGCTGATCCATCCGGTTGACCGCAAGCGCAAACACGAACTGCTGTCCCACCTGATCCGTTCGGAAAACTGGCAGCAGGCGCTGGTATTCACCAGAACCAAGCACGGCGCGAACCGCCTGGCCAAGCAACTGGAAAAAGACGGGATCAGCACAGCCGCCATCCATGGAAACAAAAGCCAAGGAGCCCGCACCAGGGCGCTGTCGGGCTTCAAAGACGGCACCGTCCGCATACTTGTCGCAACCGACATTGCGGCCCGCGGTTTGGATATCGATCACTTGCCGCATGTCGTCAATTTCGATCTACCGAATGTGCCGGAAGATTATGTCCACCGCATCGGTCGAACCGGCAGGGCCGGCAATGAAGGAGCGGCAATCTCTTTGGTTTGTGTCGACGAAAAAAAACTGCTGCAAGATATAGAGCGACTGATCAAAAAGGATTTGAGGAAAATATTAATTCCCGGATATGAGCCGGATCCGTCGATCAAGGCAGAACCGATACAAAAGCCGCGGAGCGGAGGCAGAAAGTTTCCCTCGCGAGCTCCCAACAACCGACGCCGCTCCTTTTGCAAACCATATTCAAGTCAAAGGAAGGCAGACTCTTGATATGTCGTTTATGGAGCTGACAAAACCGCTTCGTTCGATTTTTTCAAATTTTTTTGCAAATCCAGGGGGCAGCGTCACCTGAAAACAAAAGCCGCTATTGTAGATAAAGAAAGGCTCTTGCCGCTTAAGGGCCTTTTTTAAAAGCTTTAAA
>SLFE01000246.1 GCA_007124415.1 Waddliaceae bacterium
AGCCAGGAGGACTCCGATCGCGCCTATTCCCAAAATGATGATGGTCAGTGAATAGATCAGTATGGGGAATATGAAGGAGAGGTATCCCAGTCCCAAAGCCAGTTCGATGGCGGGATAGGCGTAGGCGTAGGCTCTGCTTTTTTTCGCGATCAGGTCATACATTTGGAAACCGTCGGCAAAAGCGTCTGGGTGAAAGAGCTTCAGCATTGCAAACTGACACAGAAAAAAACCCATGAAAAAATGCTTCCACTCGAGAAACGAAGATCGAAAGTTGAAGCTTAAGGCCGAGGCGGCAAGGAGTGCGGTCAGTATGAGGGCGAGAAGGGGCCAATAATCGCTGATGCGGCTGCCTCTTCTTTCTTCTCTTTTTTTAAATGACGGATTCGATTCCATAATCTGCCTTTTATCACATGGAAAATAGAAAGGCAAAAAAAAATGGGCCGGAAAAACCGGCCCACTCAAGTTGATATTGTTCTTAACTATTTAGAAGTTAAGCGCCAGTCTGGCAACAAGACCTCCGAGGCCTACGTTGGCGGTTTGGCTTGAATCGTTGAAGCTTCTACCCAGCCAGCTTTGAACTTCGTAGCCGATGAGAATGTGCGGAGTGACGCAATAGATTTCGCTGCCGCCAATATCCAATCCGATAAACGCTTCGAGAACAGGCATGTAGATGCACTGCTTGTCAAATGTCTCGCTTGGGCTGTTGTTGACCAATATATTTTGACGGAATGAGCTTTTTAGAATGGCTGCGCTTCCTCTGCCGACGAGGTAAAAAGGTATGCACGTGTCGCAAAACTGAGCGTTGCAGAGCATAAAACGGCCTTCCAAGCCTGTGTAAAGGCCGCAGGCTTCGAAATGAAGCTTGCTTGCTTCCGTGAGGGAATTGATTGTTTCTTTTAGTTCGTCGTTCCATGCCAATTTGACGCCGGCAAAAGGTCTAAGAAGCGCCTGGCCGCAGTCGTGGTAGAGGCTGTAGCCGGTTTCAATGTCGACGATGTCCCAATCAGCATCGTAGCGCGCTTGGATGTTGTTTGCGAAGGGGTCTGCAAAGCTGGCTGTTTTGCTAGTGGTGAAAGAGGTGTATTTCACTCCTGCATCCCAATTGGACTTTGTGATGATGCCTCCTACGCGCCAGCCGGAGCTGTAGTCGGGATTAACAAAAATGGTATTGTCGAAACCTAAATCGGACCGGCATTCTTTCCAGTAAAGGTAGTCGGCATAAACGGTGAAGTCTACGTCGCAGAGCAGCTCTTCACAGTATGTGCGAGATTCGCTTGGTTCGTAGCTGTAAATCTCTTGTGCGTTTGCTGTTGTGCAGAGGAGCATCAGCCCCATGACAAATGAATAGATCTTTTTCATTATCGTCTCCTGTTTGTTGAGTTCGTTAGTTAGCTTCAAGTGCACCTAATGTAATGGGAATATGATTTTTACACAAGAAAAAGCGAGTTATTAGATTTGACTTTTTCGGGCCGGCAAGTTATCGAAAAGTCAGCGTCTTGTTAGTTATGCGAGGTATATATGCAGCTCGGCGACACAGCCCCGGATTTTATAGCGGATACAACAGTAGGCCCAATATCGTTTCATGAATGGATCGGACATTACTGGTGCCTTCTTTTTTCGCACCCCAAAGACTTCACGCCCGTATGCACGACAGAGCTTGGGCGGGCCGACAAACTTCAAGACGAGTTTGGCAAAAGGGGAGTGAAGATGATCGCCTTGAGCGTCGATAGCGTCGACACGCATAAAAGATGGATCCGCGATATTGAAGAGACGCAAAATACATCGAATTTTTCTTTGCCCATCATCGGGGACGAAAAGGGGGAAATCGCTCGGCTTTACGGCATGATACATCCGAAAGCCAGCGACACAAATACAGTCCGCGCAGTATTTTTGATACACCCGGAAAAAATCATTCGGATGATGATGTCATATCCTGCATCGACAGGAAGGAATTTCGACGAGATCATCCGTGTGATCGACGCGCTGCAATTGACCGATACGCACAAAGCGGCGACACCGGCTGACTGGAGGGAGGGGGATGAGTGCATCATTCTTCCGAGTATTACCAATGAGGTTGAAATCGAAGCTCTCTTTCCCAAGGGGTATAGAGAGCTTAAGCCATATCTTCGAATGACGCCGGATCCTAGGAAATAATCAGGTTATTCCGATTCGGATTCTTCGAACTCGTTAACCTGTTTGGCCGCTTCTTCTTTTGTGTAGCCGTATTTTTTTTGAAGTTTTCCTATCAGTTGGTCTTTCTTGCCGCCGATTTCGGCGATGTCGTCATCTGTCAGCTTTCCCCAAGTCTCTTTCACTTTGCCTTTCAGGACGTTCCAGTGTCCTTTCAATATATTGGTATCCATAGCAACCTCCTTGCGAGTTGATCCTATACCTGACATATGACAGGCTTGTATAAAGGAGTCAATAATTTTTAAGTATTTTATTTATAGGATTTTAAGCCAATCTGCGATCGAGCGTCCGATAAGGTCGGGGCTGTCTTCCTGGACGTAGTGAATCCCTTTTCCGATATCGACTGCGGCCAGGCTTTTCAGGTTTTTGCGGCACCATTCGACTCTCTCTTTGCGGACTAAAGCTCCGGGATGGGCGTAGAGCAGAAGCTTGGGAAGTTCGGTTTCTTGCAGCCAGGCGCTGTATTTGGCAACGGCATCGTGAACATCTTCCGGCTTGCCCTCAATTGGGATTTCGTTGGGCCAGCGCCAGATGGGAAGGCGGTCGGCAGAAAAGGGAAAGGGCTTGCGGTAGCGGTCTTTTTCCTCGTCCGTGAGTTTACGAATGATGGTCATGGCCATGACTTGCTTGATAAAGAGATTGAGGTGGCCGATCATAAACCATCCGATGACAGGGGTGCGGAAAAGTTTGAACATCTGCCTTGCCGGCGAGGGGAACTCTTTCCAGGATTCGACGGGGGCGAGTATAGCCTCCATAAAAGCGATGCCCTTGATATTTTGTTCATGCTGCATCGCGTAATAAAAGCCCAGTGCCGATCCCCAGTCGTGAACGACCAGCGTGACATTTTTAAGGCCTAGCTTTTCGATAAATTTTTCAACGTAGCGGTAGTGATCGAAAAAGCGGTAGTCAATGTCTGGTTTGTCGGACTCGCCCATTCCCATTAAATCGGGGGCGATGCATCTGCCGTGCGGAAGCAGGCGGGGAATGATGTTTCTCCAAATGTATGAAGAAGTGGGATTGCCATGCAGAAGCAGAATCGGATCGCCGTCGCCCTCGTCAAGGTAGCGCATAGTCGATCCCTCTATCTCAAGCGGCTTGAGGTGGTAGGGAAAATCCGCTGAAATATCGTTTTGCTCCATGCTCGGCATTTTACCACATCCTTTTTCTCACGCAACTTGAAAGTAATCGTCTTCTGCGGTATCGGTTTCAAGCATGGGCGAAAAAGACGACAGGCTTCAACAGATGAGAGCAGCTTATAAGAGGCTGGATGTCGAAGCTTCGAAGAGGGCTCATCAAATTCCTCTCGGCCAACGTTCTTGGCGTTTTCAGATCGAAACTTATTTGAGCGATATCGTCTTGGGGGCCATTGATGGAATCGTCACGACATTCGCTGTTGTCAGCGGCGTGGCAGGCGCAGGGCTGTCTACAAATGTTATCATGATTTTAGGCCTTGCCAACCTTCTTGCCGACGCCGCCTCCATGGGGATCGGCAATTACCTCGGAACGATCTCAAAATACCGCTACGTGCAAAAAGAGCGGGCCCGCGAAGAATGGGAGATTTCCCAAATTCCCGAAGAAGAGAAAAGAGAGGTGAAGGAGATCCTTCTGGCCAAGGGGGTTGAGGATAAACATTCGGATTCTTTGGTCGATTTGATCAGCCTCTATCCCGATCTGTGGGTCGATTTTATGATGTCTGAGGAGCTGCAACTGGCTAAAACCGAAAGCCCTGAAATCTATCACGGCCTCATCACCTCGATTTCGTTCATCATTGCCGGAACCGTCCCGCTTTTAGCTCCCTTTTTCGGCTACTTCTTTGAAGGAGTAAGGCAAAACCAATTCACCATTAGCGCGTTAGCCACCGGATGCGCCCTGATTCTGGTAGGGCTTGTCAGGTCGAAGACCACATTTGAAAAATGGTGGGTCAGTTCGCTTCAGGTCCTTATTCTTGGCGGGGTAGCCGCTTTAATAGCCTACTGCATAGGTTATTTTCTTCATTTCCTTGTATAGTATATTTATAATTTTAATATATGTTATAATTCTTTAAAAAGGTTAGGTTTTAATATGGATCCTTTATCTATTAATATTAAACCTGAAAATAGCGTAAAAAAAATAAATCGGGCTGAATCCCCCTATACTCCGCAGCCGCATATTTCTAGGTTAATGCGTAAAACACAGAGTAAAAGAGATTTAAAAAATAAAACCGTTCGTATAATCAAGCAGAGTTCAGGGGATCTTTCCGTACGCAGGGCATCAGAGGTAGCGGTAAAAACCCTCAAGATTGAAAATCAAAACCAGGATCTCCTTAGTCTGGAATTTTTTTTGCAAAACTCTCAAAATAAAAAAGATAGATACGATTACTTCACTAAAATAATCCAATCAGGGCCTGAGGGTACGGCCGAAAAGCTTTACGAGATTTTATCAGATCCTGAGGTTCCGCACTCATTTGAAAGGCTGCTTTATGAAGTTGTCTCCACGGAACTGGCGCTGCAGCGCCCTTATACCGACAGAAAGGAAATGCAGGGATCGCTACTAAGGGAGGGGTCTCTTTCAGTTTCTCTGCTTCAGCGACGCGTTTTGCCTCATTTGAAAAAGCTCTATCCGGCGATCGACAAGGCCTGCTTGGACGCGTTGAAGGGGGCAAAACGCCGGAAGCCGGAAAAAAGAGTTGCCACGGCGCTGGACAAGATGCTGAAAGCTTTGCAATCGGAAGTTGAAAAGGGGGCGCATAAGGAAATGCGTCCGGTCTATAAAAAGTTCTACGAGGCTTGCTTCAATGCTTTCAAGGACAAAGGACTGGCACGAGAGCAGGTGGTCGGGATGTTTTTTTTCAGGTCTTTATGCCGGCATCTTTATACGTCCGATTATGGCGAGCAGAGGCCGGATATGGTGATGGTGGGAAAAATTTTGAACTGGACTTCTTTGGAAATTGGAAGGGATTATGAAAAAATTCCGGATAATTATCACTCTCTCTTTGCCGGAAAATCTTATGAGGATCGAAAAGATGTGATTCGGGATATCATTCAACGCCTCGCCATTCCCTCAAAATAGCATATAATGCGGTACTTTGTGCTCTAATTCGCCGATAATTCAGGAAAAAATCGAAAATTTAAGTA
>SLFE01000092.1 GCA_007124415.1 Waddliaceae bacterium
TGCGATCCCGACGGGCGGGGTTGCGGCCGCTTTGGCGGCGGGAAATCCGGTGATTTTCAAACCGGCTCCCGAAGCGACTCTGATAGGATACGAGATTGCCAAGGCTTTTTGGGACGCGGGCATCAGCAAAAAAGTTCTGCAGTTTGTTCCGTGCAAAGATGAGCCTGTCGGCAGCTACTTGATTCAAAATCCCTTGGTCAAAAAAGTGATCCTCACCGGCGGCACCGAAACCGCGAAGCTCCTTTTAAGGCTTCGGCCCGGCCTCGACCTTTGCGCCGAGACGGGAGGTAAAAATTCCATTATCGTGACCTCCATGGCCGATCGGGATTTGGCCATCAAAGATATTGTTCACTCCGCCTTCAGCCACGCAGGACAAAAGTGCAGCGCCTGCAGCCTCCTGATTTTGGAAAAGGATGTTTATCAGGACAAACATTTTCTCCAGCAGCTTGCCGATGCCGCAAAAAGCTTGAAAGTCGGTTCGGCATGGGACTTGTCCACCAAGCTGAACCCTTTGATCAATGTGCCGAATGAGACCTTGAAGAGCGGATTGACTACCTTGGAGCCGGGCGAGTCGTGGCTTCTCGAGCCGAAGCAGGATCCCGAGAATCCCCGCCTTTGGTCCCCAGGTATTAAAATCGGCGTCAAGCCGGGGACTTACTCGCATCAAACCGAATTTTTCGGCCCTGTCCTCTCCATCATGCGGGCCGAAAGCCTCGAGCAGGCCGTTCAAATCGCCAACGACGTTCCTTATGGACTGACCTCCGGATTGCAAACCCTCGATGAAAGGGAGCAAAAATTCTGGCTGGAGAATATAGAGGCAGGAAACTGCTACATCAATCGCGGCATCACAGGGGCGATTGTTCGGCGTCAGCCCTTCGGCGGCTTTAAGGCCAGCTCGTTCGGATCGGGGAACAAGGCCGGCGGACCCAATTATCTTATGTCGTTCATGACGCCCGAACAGACTGCCAACCCGGAGGATGCCGGAGCGGCCGAAGCCGTTAATGCCTCTTTAAGCTGCTATATGGAGAGCCGCCTTCAAGGGGATGCGCTCAAACTGTGGCACAGCAGCGTGGGCAGCTATCTCCGCAGTTGGAATGCCGTATTTTCAAAAGATCACGATCCGTCGGCCATACTCGGACAGGATAACATTTTACGCTATGTTCCCAGAAAGCTGGTTGTCCTTAGAGTCGGGGAAAATGACGAGGAGCTCGATATTTTCCGCGTTGCCGCCGCCGCGCAAATCTGCGGAACGCCTTTGGAACTAAGCTACGGCTTCGACCGGTTCGACGAGACCGCCTCCCTCGACTGGTGGAAACAGATTTCAGGAATCAAAATCATTAAAGAAACCGACGAAGATTTGATCAAAAGGCTCGCCGATCTGCCCGAAAAGAGAATCCGGCTTCTTTCGCCGCCCTCTGAAGCGCTTGCCAAGGGTTTTGCCGATGCGGCGTGCTCGCTTTTGAGCGCGCCCGTGATGGCCAGCGGCCGCGTCGAGCTTTTGAATTATCTTCGCGAAATGAGTATCAGCTACGATTATCACCGTTATGGAAACATTGCTTACAAAGATGCCTCAAAAAGACAGCCTTAATCCGGATCAAACCGAAGCCGTCCGCCACCTCGAAGGCCCTCTCCTCGTTTTAGCCGGCGCCGGTTCGGGCAAGACCAGAGTCGTTACAAGGCGCATCGTCCACTTGCTTGAAAACGGCGTTGCGGCCCATCAGATTTTGGGGCTGACCTTTACGAATAAAGCGGCCGGCGAGATGACCGAACGGGTCCGGCAGGCCACGTCGGCCAATGTGCTTATCAGCACCTTTCACAGCTTGGGCGCCCGCATATTAAGAGAATCCATACACAATCTCGGCTACTCCCAAAGCTTTGCCATATATGACGAGGAAGACTCGGGAAAGCTCCTCAGAAGCTGCCTTGAACAGATCGATTTTCCCGACAGGAAAAAGGCGGTCAAAGCCTTCCGCAACCTCATATCCCGAGCGAAGAACGCCATGGAAGGGCCGTTGGACCTGGATCCGAATGAATTTCAAACGACAACTTTAAAAAAGTTTCCCGAGGCCTATGCCCTCTACCAGGCCAGGCTGAAAGAGTCCAACGCCGTCGATTTCGACGACCTTCTTTTTCTCCCCGTAAAATTGTTCAGGGACAATCCCGAGATTCTTAAAGTTTATCAATCCCGCTGGAAATACCTTCTTGTCGATGAATATCAGGACACCAACCACGCCCAATACGATCTGATCAAACTTTTGGCCGGGGAGAGGCAAAATCTGTTTGTTGTCGGCGACCCCGACCAGTCCATTTACTCATGGCGGGGAGCGACGATACGCAATATCCTGAGTTTTGAAAAAGACTTTCCCGGCGCCAAAATCATACGTCTTGAACAGAACTACAGGAGCCGCGAAAATATTTTGGAAGCGGCCAACGCTTTGATCGCAAAGAACGAGGACCGCTATGAAAAAGATCTTTGGAGCGAAAGGGGAATCGGCGAAAAAATTCAGGTATTGAAGGCTCAAAGCGAAACTGAGGAGGCTGAATTTGTCTGCGATGAGATCAGAAGGCATCAGCTGTCGGGAAACTCGCTCGATGAGATCGTTGTCTTCTACAGAACGAATTTTCAATCCCGCGTTTTCGAGGATGCATTTCTTCATCAGAACATTCCATACGTTATTGTCGGCGGCATTTCTTTCTACCAGCGTCTTGAGGTCAAAGACATCCTCGCCTTCCTTCGCATGGTGCAGACAGGCACCGATTTTGTCGCTTTTATGCGGACGATCAATATCCCTAAGCGAGGGATCGGCCCCGCGACGATCGACAAGCTCCGCCTTGCCGCCGTCGGGGAAAATCTGCCCATTTTCGATTATTGCCGCGCCCTTGTCGGCGAGGAGCCGCTGCAGGAAAAAGTCCGCCTGAATAAAAAGCAGAAAGAGGGCCTTGCGGCCTACATTAAAATCATAGAAGAGCTCAGAAGCTGCGCGCAATCGGGATCGATACGCGACCTTGTCATCGATACGATCGAGGCGACAAAATACGAAAGCGTGATCCGGGAAGATCCGGAAACCTACGACGACCGCCGCCAAAATATATTGGAGCTGGCCTCCACGGCTGCCGAGTGGGAGCAAAAAGTCAAAGATCCGAATTTAACCGACTTCCTTTCCGAGCTGACCCTCAAGTCATCGCTCGATCAGCAGGACCTCACCCAAGAGAGGGTCAAACTCATGACGCTTCACAACGGCAAGGGGCTTGAATTCGACATCGTCTTCCTGGTTGGTCTTGAAGAAGACCTCTTTCCCCACATCAACTCCAAAGATTCCCAGGAAAAGATTGAAGAAGAGCGCCGCCTCTGCTACGTCGGGATGACCCGGGCCAAAGAGCAGCTCTACATGACCCGCGCGAAATTCCGCTACATGTGGGGCATGCTTCGCCAGATGCACCCCAGCCGCTTCCTCCATGAGATCCCTCCGAAGTTTTTAAAAGATATAGACCGGGGGGCTTAACTGCTGGCGGAGAAGATTGCCAACCGGATTATGACTCTTGAGCATTTCTGAGATCAATGAGGGTGCATAGGTGAGCAACCTGTTTTTTTGCCTCATCGGACATGGTTTCCGAATATTTTTCAATTTCATCCAAGGTCAATTTATATTTACGCCTTTGTGTGGGAAGACTACGCAAATGTTCAGTTAATTTATCGGCATAAGAATCGAGAGGGTCATCCGCATCCAGCTTTTCAGGATGTTTTTTGGCAAAATTTCTGGCTAACTTTGAGAACCGTTTTTCCTGGGGAAGGTAACGTGATTCCAGCCAATTCATAATATTATCCTGCTGATCCATAAAATCATTAATTGCCTTGCTATTGATTTTGGATAAAAACATTGTCATTTTTTCATTGATGTCAGTCGTGTTGTCTATTTCTTCTAAATTACTCAGCAATGATTTGCTGATTTTACGATGATTTTCGAGAATGTCTATTGCTTCCTTAAGATATTTCTTGTCGTTTCTGCCAAACCTGCCTTTCATGCCTCGGAGGTCTTGGATAAGATTGTTCAAAGTTTCATTGAACTGGTCCTCAGATTCCTTAATACTATTAATCACATTTTTGATCTTTATGTCGGGAGTTCCATCAAACGGCTGTTTAACCGATATATCGCGTCTGGCATCGACTTCTTTTTTCAGATCTTTTAGAAAATTTGTCTTTAATTGATCTATCTTGTTCTTAAATTCCGGGTCAGCATTATTTTTTGCGACATAATTGCTCACAATGGTTTGGATGGAGTTCAGTGACTTTGTAATGGATCTTAGTGCTTTGTTCTCCTGAATTTTGTCTCCATTGAGAATCAATTCCGATTTTTCAATAATATTTTTCGCATCTGCTTTTATTTTGTAAGCTAGTTCATCGGCGGGGTTTTTTTCGGCAGTAGAATCATAAATATCTGTATAGTAAGTGTTCAATGTCCCGCTGAGCCCCTGCAGTAAATCTTTAATTTCAAGACTTTCTGCCTTTTCCGCCGCATCCGCAAAGGCCTCCGGTTGTGATAGGCTCAAATCTTTTTTTGCCTGGGCTAGCTTCACTTGCGGATCCATAGGTTTGATTTCAGACTCTGCCATTATCTTTTTTGGGACTTCAAGATCCTTTAAAACCTGATCGATGTTTTCGCGATTGATGTTGATTTTTTGGCGCCTTACCGGCTGATCGGCTTTTTCCTTCCCTTTATCCTTTACCGGAGTTTGCTTTTTTGGCAGTCCAAGATCTTGTAAAACCTGATCGATGTTTTCGCGGTTGATATTGGTTTTCCTGCTTATTGTTGAAATCTTTTTCGCAAGTTCGAGTTGCTTGCTTTTAACCCCTGATTGTGCCCTAATCTCGTCTGACAGTTTTTTAGAAGGATTAGATATGAATTGACGCAACGAAGCTAGAGCTCTTTAGAGCTTTAGCGAGGAGCGTCGGTTCATAGATGATCCTTATAAAAATCTGTCAGACGACATGATTTGAGCTTTAAAGGAGCGTAAACATGTACGCCAAGATCAAAAATATTACTTTCAAACAAAAACCTCTCTCACACCGTACTTTAATCTGATGAGGCATCCTGCTGACAATGCTACTAAAAACAGTTTCGATTTGATTTCTAAATTTTTTTGATCAGCTCATTTTTCTCAGAAGAGTGTTGTCGTTTGCGGGGCGATTTTCGTTTAGGAATTAAATGTATTTCCTTTAACTGAAGCAGCATGTCCTCCATAGAATAGCTCGTATATGCACGATCTCCGAGCAGTTTTGAACCCGCCGACATATTCAAGTCGAA
>SLFE01000167.1 GCA_007124415.1 Waddliaceae bacterium
CGGCATGGGAGCAGAGCATGGCGCGTCTGCTGCCGACCATGGAACGTGCGGAGATTATCGCCACATCCTTTAACTCGAGCTTTTCAACATTGATTTCTTTTTTGAAAATCCCAAGGAAGGGAGTGTTTAGCCTGAGTCTTCCTATCTTTAGAGTGGTTTGTGTTTCCGGATGGTAGATGATTGAGTTTTTCATCATCAATCCCCAAGGGGTCGGATTGAACTGTTCGATCAAAACATTAGCGCCGATCTGCCGACTGATCAAATGGGAGGCGATGTTGGCTCTAAATACCCAGAGTAGTCCGGATGTAGTGATGAGGATAAGAAATAGTGTTCCAAAAAGTTTTTTCATAAAAAAAACGCCTGCCTGTAAAGACAGGCGCCCTTGTTGGATAGGTTAATAATCCATGGCCGGCATGGCGGCTTCCGCTTTCTCTTTTTCCGGCTCATCGGTGATCAATGCTTCAGTTGTGAGAAGCATTCCCGCGATTGAAACGGAATTTTCAAGAGCTGTGCGGCTCACCTTTTTAGGATCGATGATTCCGGCTTTAAGCATATCGACAAATTGATCGTTTAAAGCGTCGTATCCTTCGTGCGATTTTTGATCGCGAACTTTTTGAAGGATAAGTGAATCTTCTTTTCCGGCGTTTTTCGCGATTTGGCGAAGTGGCCAAGTGAGCGCTTTTGCGACAATATTCACACCGGTCCGCTCGTCTCCGGTTAAGGATTCGCACAGTTTTTCCAAAACGGGAATGCATCGGATATAGGCAACTCCGCCGCCGGGAAGAATTCCTTCGGCAACGGCCGCTTGGGTCGCATGCTGAGCGTCTTCAACGCGGTCTTTGCGTTCCTTCATTTCGATTTCGGTAAACCCGCCGACACGGATGACTCCTACGCCTCCGATAAGCTTTGCCAGTCTTTCCTGGAGCTTCTCTTTGTCGTAGTCGCTGGTGCTTTCCTCGAGCTGCCTTTTGATTTGAGCGGCGCGGTCTTGGAGCCTCTGTTTATCGCCTTTCCCTTCGACAATCGTGGTATCTTCTTTCGAGACGGTGATTTTTTTGGCTCTGCCAAGCATTTCTAAAGTGGCGTTTTCTAGAGTTAGACCCACTTCCTCGCTGATCACCTGCCCGCCTGTTAGGATGGCAATATCTTCGAGCATGGCTTTTCTGCGGTCGCCAAATCCGGGAGCTTTGACAGCGCAAACTTTTAAGCCGGCTCGCAGTCTGTTGACCACAAGAGTTGCCAACGCTTCGCCTTCGACATCTTCGGCTATGATCAAAAGGCCTTTCCCACTTTCCGCAACGGCTTGCAGCGTGGGAATGAGCTCTTTAATATTGCCGATTTTTTTATCGACAATAAGAATGTAGGCATCTTCTAGGACACATTCCTGGGTTTCTGCATTCGTCATGAAGTAAGCGGACAAGTAGCCTCTGTCGAAGTTCATGCCTTTTACGACTTCAAGTGTTGTTTCAAAGCCTTTAGCCTCTTCGACTGTGATTGTCCCGTCTTTTCCAACCTTTTCAATCGCTTCGGCGATCAGTTCGCCGATTTCCTTGTCGTTGTTGGCCGAAATTGTCGCTACTTGAGTGATTTCCTGTTGGCTGTCAATTGTTTTAGCAAGTTTGTTAAGCTCTTCAACGGATGCGGCGACTGCCTTGTCCATACCTCTTTTGAGGTCCATCGGGTTGGCTCCGGCGGCAACATTACGAAGTCCTTCGCGATAAATGGCTTCTGCTAAGACTGTCGCTGTTGTTGTGCCGTCTCCGGCTTTGTCGGCGGTTTTACTGGCGACTTCTTTTACCATTTGCGCGCCCATATTTTCCGACTTGTCTTCAAGCTCGATCTCTTTGGCTACGGTGACGCCGTCTTTTGTGATATGAGGTGCGCCGAAGGATTTGTCGATGATGACATTGCGCCCTTTGGGCCCAAGTGTGACTTTAACGGCATCGGCTAGGGTTTGCACTCCTTTGAGGATCTTTTGCCTAGCTTTTTCTTCAAATTGTATTCTTTTTTTTGTCATGTGTTTTACTCCCTTCTGCTCTTATTCTTCTACGATAGCGATGATGTCATCGGCGCGGACAATTACGTATTCTTCGTCATCCAGAGTGACGTCAGTGCCTGAGTATTTGTCCATTAAGACCAGATCTCCGGCTTTGACAGGTACGGGAATCAACTTTCCGTCCTTGTCCTTTTTGCCTTCGCCAACAGCTAATACCTTGGCTGTTTCCTGTTTCTTTTTGGCAGTGTCTGGCAGAATGATTCCGCCTTTTAGAGTCTCTTCGGCTTCGAGTCTCTTAACCAAAACACGGTTTCCAAGAGGCTTCAAGCCAGGAGCTTTTGTCTTCGTCTTTTCTTCTGTTGTCATAACCATACTCCTAAGGTTAAGAATTTTAAAGATTATTCAATTACATTTATAATCTGAAATCGATTTTTGCGCAAGGAAAATCTAGCAGTTATTAAATTAGGGTGCTAAGTTTGTCGACCAGGGTGTCAAACTTACTGATAGCCGATTCGATAGGCTGAGGTGCTTGCATGTCCACCCCGGCGACTCTGAGAGAGTCGATCGGATAATGGCTGCTGCCTAATTTCAAAAAGGATATATAATCCTGCCGCTCCTGTTCTCCTCCTTCAGTGACGCGGTCGGCGAGCGCAAGGGCTGCGCTAATGCCTGTTGCATACTGATAAACGTAAAAATTGTAGTAGAAGTGGGGAATGCGGGCCCACTCGACCATCCCTATTTCATCGATTGCGACATCGGGTCCAAAATATTTTTTATTGAGCTTTTGGTACTCCTCAGTCAGCAGAGCGGGAGTGAGGGGAGTGTAGTTTTCAGCGAGTTCGTGGATGAGTAGCTCGAATTCGGCGAACATGGTCTGACGGAATAGAGTGGCTCTGATATCCTCGAGTTTTTGATTGAGAAGAAAAATTTGCGACTCTTTATCAGTCAATGTTTTAAGTAAATGCTGCATGAGTAGTTCTTCATTGAATGTCGAAGCCACTTCGGCGACAAAAATGGAATAATCGGAGTAGTGGTAGGGCTGGTTTGAGCGGCTGTAGTAGCTGTGCATGCTGTGGCCGGCTTCATGGGCAAGGGTGAAGACATCGCGCAAAAGGTCTTTATAGTTCATCAGTATGTAAGGCATGCTGTCGTAGCAGCCGCTTGAGTAGGCGCCGGACCTCTTGTTTTGATTTTCATATCGATCCACCCACCGATTTTCGTTCAAGCCTTGGGTCAGTATTTTTTGATATTCGCCGCCCAATGGAGAAACGGACTCGGAAACGGCTCGGACCGCTTCATCATAGGATAGCTTAATGTCGACGTTTTCGATCAAAGGAACATATAAATCATAAAGATGAAGTTCATCAAGATGAAGGGCCCTTTTTTTCAGCTTCATATATTTGTGCAGGCTGCCCAGGTTTCGATTAACCGTGTCGACAAGATTTTGGTATACCGCGACAGGAATATTATGAGGAGTCAGTGCGGCCTCTAAGCATCCGCTGTATTTGCGGCAGCGGGCATTGAAAAGATTTTTCTGAACCTGTCCGGAAAGGAGTTCGCCTATTGTATTTTGGTAGCTGTTGAACGTTTTGTGATAAGCCTCGAACGTATTTTTTCTTAAGGCGGCGTCTTTGTCTCTGATATAAACCATGTAGGTGCCATGGGTCAGAGGGTGTTCCTCGCCTGCGCCGTCCTTCACAGTTCCGAATTTAAAGTCGGCGTCGTTGATTGCTGAAAAAGCTTTGTTGGGAGTCTGCAGAGCTTGTCCCGCTCGAGCGAGGATACTCTCTTCTTGAGGAGACAAGGTGTGTTCTTTGACTCGAAGAATCGATTCAAGGTAATGCCGGTAGTCTTCAAGCAGCGGAGCGTTCAAATATTCATTGATTTTATCTTGGGGAAGACTCAGAAGTTCAGGTTCAAACCAGGAAGTTTCCTGATGAAATTGATGGATCGCTGTGGTAATTCTTGAGAATGCGGTTTTGTAATCATTGTCTGCAATGTCCTCATCATGGCGGAGGTGAGCCCATGTGTAAAGCGTCGATAATTTGCGACTGATGGCAAGCATCTGTTCTAATGTTGATTTGAGGGTTGCAGGACTTTCGCCGAGTTTTCCTTTTAGTTTTGCCAAGCTTGGCCAATGGGGCGGCGATTGTTGTTCAATTGCGGAATGAAAATCGCTGTTCCATGTTTGAAGATCGGGAAAAAGCGCCTCTACATTCCATCTATTTTCAGGTAAAACTTCGTCTCTTGTTATTGTCATACCAAACAGTCTACACATTTCTTACGCTACAATCAATATTATTCTTATCTGTCTGATTGTTAGCGATATAAAAATTTCTTGATATTTAAATCCAATTGTTTTTGGATGCAATTAGACATAAATCACGATCTTTCGCACCCGATTGGGGACTCAAAACTTAACTCGTCTAAAAAAACAAAATTTCAGAATTGTCGATCAATTTTGTTAATCATCTATGTTTAACGAACTTGAGTGACATTATTCTAAATATAAAGGAGAGTCGAATATGAAGTCTCTAGTGAGAAAATTGTGGGTACTGCCCCTTTTTGGACTAATATTTTTCTGGGGTGTCAGCATGATTGGCATGCCCTCAAACGCCAGCGCGTCTGGCAACAGCTTAATCGCAGCTTCGAAAATAAGCGCGAATATGAAAAATCGCAGTAATGTGAATGAAGATAAGGTTTCTATAAGTGCAACGGTAACAAGATTTAAAGAACATGATCAGCTTGTCATCAATGATGGGTCGGAAGAAATTATTGTTGAATACACTGATAAACATAAGCCTTTAAATCTCAGGGTTGGCGATGCTGTGACTGTCAAGGGTGAATTTGCCGAAGATCGTAACGGCAAACGCGTCATTCAAGCTCAGGAGATCTGGAGCAATTCACGCAAGGTCTATCCTCAGCCGGATCTTGCCACTCGGATTCATCCTAATCAGTCGCAAACACGATATGCCTATAACCGCGGCGAAGCTGCCCGGCCGGCAAGCAACGGCAATGCCAAGAAAATAGCCGATATTAAAAGAAATGGAAGAACCGGGCAATTTGTCACTATCGAAGGGGAAATCATAGACATTCCTGATGAAGAAATGATTATTTTAAAAGATGACTCCGGCGAAGAAATTTTGATCGATATTGATGACGCTCAGAAAACGCTCCGTCTGAAAAAAGGCGATCATCTCAATGTACAAGGTAATGTCACTAAAGGCATTAACGGCAAAAAGGAACTGGAAGCTACTAGAATCGAGAAGAAAACAGATCGATAAACGCGCTTTCGGGAAA
>SLFE01000125.1 GCA_007124415.1 Waddliaceae bacterium
AAAAGCGATTATTCGGTTCTGGGTTATAGCGACCGCTACGACGACGAGGTGATTGCCGCTTCGGGGCTCAAAACGCATTTTTTCTTCCCTCAGGCAGTTGATAAAAAAATTGCCGTCTCTCCTTTGGAAACGGATCGACCCTATGATGTGGTTTTAATGGGCACCTGCTATGACCACGAAAGGGTCAGAGCCGGGTGGGAAAATCAGTACCCTGCTGCCGTGAGCGAGGTGATAGAGGCGGTTGTCGCAAGAACCCTTACCGAGCCTCGGTCTTCTTTTGTTCAAATATTGCCCGAGGAGTGGCGCAAGGGAGGAATCGATCCCGGCACCGTCGATTTTCAAACTCTTTGCACCTACATCGATTATTACCTTCGCGGGTACGACAGGTTCGAGTTGCTAAAGAGCATTAAAGACGCCCATGTGCACGTCTTCGGCGATCTTTATTGGAGCCAAGGAAAAAATCTGAAAGGGTGGAGGGATTACCTCAAAGGGATGTCGAATATAACTGTTCACGATCCTGTTCCTTATGCACAGTCTTTCGAGATTTTACAAAAAAGCAAGATCTGTTTGAACAGTACTCCCTTTGTCAAAAACGGCTCGCATGACAGGCTCTTTACAGGCTTGAGTTCGGGATGTACGGTTTTGACGAGCGAAAACCTCTTTCCCGAGGAAGTGTTTGGAGATGGCAAAGGGATTGAGTACTACGGTTTTGATGAAAAAAAAGATGTTAACGATTTGATCAATGAGATTTTGTCCGACGAACCGGGCCGCATGGAAAAAGTCGCCGTCGGAAAAGATATTGTGAGGCTAGAGCATACTTGGGACAACCGCGCCGAGCTGCTGCTCCAAACGATGCCGTACATGATATCGGAAATATACTCCAAAACATCCAATCCTAATTAATTCCAGCGGATATAGCTTAAGTAGCTTCGTGGATGCGGGCTTTCGACAATTTTTAAGAATTCTTTTGCCAGATCGATGACATAATTTTTCTTATCGCCTTTTTTGGGAAAATAAAAATGAAAAAGAGGAAAAAGAGTATGTTTGATTTTTCCGGCTATTGCCCTGTATTGGTCCGATGCTTCCGAATGTTTCTTTTTTAGCCTCAAAGCGTCCTTGCAATGATTGATATAATTTTTAAAGTGAAAGTAGATGTCCATGTCTTTAAGGCTATGCCTTAACTCATTTTCCAGCTCTTCAGTAAATTTGAATCCTTCCCCTTTGACGAAATTTTTAGCATCCTCGATCAGCAATATGATATGCGAGGTCATGTAAGTTTGTTCAATAATTTTTTTTATCAGAGTGTGGCTGTCGTCGTCGTGTCTTTCGGCATGGTTGTTGATGGCCTTGGATAATTTAAGGTGTTTCTCGGACAGTTTGATAAAAAGCTCATGGTTAAAATTAATTTCTCCGGGCGTCCAGTCGGCGGTGATCCTTCTAATTTTTTCGCAGAGGCTTAAAAATTTAATCAGGCAGTTGTAATCGTCTTC
The DNA here is from genome assembly GCA_007124415.1 of Waddliaceae bacterium. Taxonomy (GTDB): domain Bacteria; phylum Chlamydiota; class Chlamydiia; order Chlamydiales; family SLFE01; genus SLFE01. Next base: position 1,491 of record SLFE01000125.1, read on the forward strand.
AAACCGGATGAACCGAATTAGCGTCTCTGGAATCGACGATTCGTGTGGTAGAAACTTTCGAATTTTTTCCCGGAGGGTGACGACTCTGTCCAGGGGAAGCCTTTGTTCAAAGATTCGCTGCTCTTCCTTCCATTTTTCGGCCAGTTTCTTTTTATAGATTGTTTCGAGTTCGTCTTTCAGCTCGGGAGTGATACTCACTTCCTGCCGGTTTTGAAAGATTTTGATTTTAATTTCTTTAGAAGGCTCCATAAAGCTTTGCATGTCACAAGGTTTATTAATTTGCAATAGCCGCCTATTCGTTATAAGAGGCGCATGTAGGACACTTCGAAACCTTTTGTTCGATAGCGGTCAAGTAGAGTTGACCGCAGTATTCGCAGGTAGCGAGCTTTTGCTGCGGAATGACAACGCCTTTCTTTCTCTGGCGGAAGTGGTGCGACAGCCATATGGCAAGCATTGTCAGAAGCGTCAGGCCTAGATAGATCATAACTGCTGTGTGCGGCGCTAGCTCGATCATTTGACCTGGACCTCGAGTATTCCTTTTGTCACGGTTTCACGCGGCAGTTGATTCAATTTTATTTCGCTGATCATCAGGCCAAGTTCATCGGCAGGAGCGATCCAAATGATGCTGCCTGTGCAATCGTCGACAATCACTTCATATGTTGCCGTTTTTTTTTCACTGAAGGAGAATAATTTTAAATTATCGATTTTTTCGACAAAGCGTCTTTGGGAAAGCTTTCCCAAAAGCAGCATGGACAATGAATAGGTCTTATTGCTGGAAACCGGAGGAAGGTATAGGTCGTTTTTTCTGTTGCGTGCGAGGAATTTATCGTCTGAAGTGAAAGTTGAAAGAGGGGTGTCGATTTGCAGGCGAGACATGGCAGGATTTTCTTCAGGGCGGCTTGGCAGCGAATACTGCGGGAGGGGGGCGTCTGCGATAAAAGCGGTCACATCGTGCATGTCAATTTCGGAAGACTCCATAACAACGGATATGGGCGGAAGGGTCCCTGTGGATTTTGTTGCAGATATCGGCTTCACCTTAAAAAGTAAAAAGGCGGATAAGTGTAGGGATATAGCCAAAAAAAGAGCCGATAGGAGGGACTTGGTCCAGAATTTTTCCCGCTGGTGAAGTTTTAGCGACAGGTTGCGGTTCCGCTCAATCGTAAGCATAGCCCTCTTCCATTTGATAGATTAGCCGTATTTTAGGGCAGCACTGGCGGGCAATGGAAAAAAGTTTTAAAAATGACCCGTAATCAACGCGCCTGTCGACGCTTAAAACAACAGAGGGGTTGGCTTGAGGGTGCCGCTTTTTTATCCTGTTAATTTCCGACTCGATCCGCTCTTTGACTGTTGTCATATCGACAATCGCTTTATTCGAGCCCAGATAGATGACATTCTGTGCGTCCATGACGACCAAAAGCTGAGTGGTCAGGGGAGCGGAGTCTTCGGCAAGGCTCGGATTTTCAATATTTAACGACTTCAGGGGAAGAATGTCTGATGTCACGATAAAAAAGATCAGCATGAGGAACACGACATCAACAAGAGGAGTCATGTCTATCAAGCTGAAGGAGCTTTTCAGTTTGGTTTGAAATTTCAATAGTCTTCCTCATTGTGCACTAGCAAATCGACCACTTCCGAAGATGTGGTTTGAATTTCCAGGACGAAATTTTCTATGCGGCTCACAATATAGTTGTAGGCGATAACGCAGGGTATGGCCACAACAAGGCCTGCGGCTGTGGTGATGAGGGCATATTCCATAGCCTCGCCGATGCGGGTGGCCGATATGTCGACAAGACCGCTTAGCCTCATCTCGGCAAAGGCCTGTATAAAGCCGAGAACTGTTCCCAAGAGGCCTATAAGTGGGGCGACGTGAGCGAGTATTGATAGGATTTTGGCATTTTTTTCGAGTCTGGAAATTTCCATGAGGCCGGCAATTTCCATAGCATTTTCGATTTCGCCCTTGCTGCGGTTGTGCTTGCAAATTCCGTGTTTGATGATATTGGCAATGGCTCCGCCCGTTTCTTCGCAGAGCTGAATGGCCGCTGCCATATTTTTTTCTCTGATGGAAGGCCTTAGCTTGATAATGAATTGGTTGGTGTCGATTTCGGATTTTCTGAGAAAGAGGATCCTCTCGACAAAAATGGTAACTCCGACCAGTGAGCATAAAAGTATGATCAGAAGGATGATATTCCAATTGGTATTGGAAGTAAAAATGTCAAAATAACTTAAAATGATTGAGTTAATCATAGGCTTGTAACTTTTCCTTTGCTTTTGACGCCCATTCTCCCTGCTGTTTTGCCAGCGCTTCAAGCTGTCTTAGGGCGAGTTCTTTTCTACCTTGGCTTTCATAAATACTGGATCGCAGATACATGGCTTTCAGCCTCTGTGTCGAGGCGACATCCTGATTGATGGCTTGAGACAGGATTTTCATGGCTGTCTTGTTATCGTCTAAATCCAGGTAGCACAAACTCTGCTGAATCCAAATATCGAGCAATTGGTCGGAGGTGATAACCCTTCCTTTGGCGGCATCCTCGGCTTTTCGCAATTTTTCAAGCGCTTCTTCAGCCATTCCTTTTCTTTTTGCAATCATCGCCAAATCATAATAGACGAGTGATAGGTAATAACCTCTTGTAATCTTAGATTTTTGGTATTTTTTCCGCATCTCCGATAATATTTCTTCGGCTTCACAGTCTTCATTCATATTTATATGTGATTTTGCCAAATGATATTGGCTCTCTTCAAGCAGTGCGGGATAAGGATCGGAATCTACCATCTGGCTATTTTGATGGAAGTCATGTATGACTTTGCGGAGGAGATCTTTGGCATACTCTAAATAAATCCGTTTTTTTGTCCCTTTGCTGTTTTCAGCGATCTGCCTGCAGGTCAATGCTCGTTCAATGACCGCATGGCACCGAAGTGTGTAAAAATATTGCTTCTGGTCCTCGGGGATTAAATGTGCGGCGCTTAAGGAGCTGTAGGTGGATTCGGCGTCTTGAAACCATGCCAGCGCCCCTTCGAGATCCTTGGGCCTCGAAAGCTTTCCCGAGCTGGTGCGGTGGTCTCTTTTGAGGTCCAATCCCAGTAAAAATCCGGATTCAATGCGGCAGGGCGAATCGGGAAACCGATCAGGAATGCCGGTGAGGTGCTCGACCGCTTCAGGATGGCCTTGGATATAGAGCTGGCGGGGGTAATAGTTCAAATAGGCTTTAGCCGCAAAAGGAGACCGGGGAAATTTCTCAAATAACTCTTTTTTGATGTTGGATGCGTCTTTATTTTGCCTTTCAACGCATTCGGCTGCAAAAAAAAGGGCCTCCGGGGATTTGGCATGACCGCCGTCGCTCTGGACCAGTTCTGTAAATCTGTTCTCCGCTTTTTCCCATTGTTTGTTTTGATAATGCCAAACGGCCAAACTGAAGAGAGCTTCTTTTGCAGCGGGGGTCGCGCCGTAATCTATAGCTTGCAAAAGAGAGTCGACTGCTGAATCGGGATCAACGCCCATGCCTGCCAGCCCTCGTAAATAAAGGATCTCGTCACGATTGGGGATGTTTAAGTCACTTTGTGATAAAACCTCGTCGATCAGCTTTAAAGCGTTTTCATGAGATTTTTTTGTCTTCCTGGCAAGTAAGGCCTGAATATGCGACTTAAGCGCCAGCCCCGCAAGATGCCTGTTGGTTGTCAAACACCTTTTCCAGACTATCTCGAACTCATAGCAAGCTCTATTTAAAATTTCCGATTTTTCATGTTTCAGGCCATACTCCAAATCGTTCATTCCTCTCAAATAC
>SLFE01000059.1 GCA_007124415.1 Waddliaceae bacterium
ATGGAATCTGATGATCCAGAGCACATCAAGTGGAAGATAAATAAATACGAAGCATTGATTTTTGGATTGAAGGGGCTTATTCAGAATGTTGATTGCGGTTTAGAAAATAAAGATTTATTTCAATCACTGACGGATAGTTGGGGCTTAATCGATCAGAATATTAACTTGTCGGTGGTTTTTAGCAGAATTCTAAATTATGAAAAAGAGCCTGATCAAGCGAAACGTTTTTCGCAGGAAAATCTTGCCCAAGTCAGAGGGATTTACAACAATTTTTTGACCAATATAAGGAAACTGATTCAACATCACGTTTCGGATAAAGCTTTAGATCAGCTATGCTACATCGTTTTTACCGGCATCTCTCTTGAAACGGAAAGCATGGAGACATTAAATTTTTTCGAAACCGAAGGGAGAAAGGTATCGCAAAATCAATCCGAAAGGGATGAGGGAATGCAATCTTTCTCTCAAAGAATTTTAGATCTTCATAATTTAATTTCAGAAGCGCCGGATACATCTAAAACTCCGCTTGTGAACAAATGGTGCAACAGCTTCAGAGGCACTTTTAATTGGGATTTCAATCCCTATCAGCAGGGCAATCCTATCCATGTGATTTATGAATTCCAGATTGGCGGCAAACCAGTCAAGTCAATTGGAATGGGATCGCCGACGATAGAGGATGCAAGGCGCCGGGCTTCTTTGAGTCCTGAATTTCTAGGATTCATGCGGCATTGCAAAACGATTGGAAAAAAGCACCTTTTCATTTTGAATCAAAATACAATTCCAAAAACTGTCGGCGATGAAACTAACAGGTCGAACCTGATCCTTGAAGCGCAAAACCGCCCCGAATTAAAAGACGCTCTTTATTGCGTGGCATTGTCAAAGAATTCGGATTTTTATTATCAGAAATTCGGTTTCAAAGATATGAGCGATGCTTCGAAGTTTAAGCAAGAGTTCTTCGATCAGCTGTTGACCAAAAAAAGGGAGATTTCCGGATGCTACATTCCCGAATCGATAAAAAATCAAGAGGGTTTCAAGGACACAATCGAAGTCATGATAAATGGCATTCACAAAACCCTTTTTGATGATAAACAAACCTTAGATGTTGACGAAAGAAAGATCTTTATCGAAATTTTTTACGACACGTTAACCAAGTATCTCATTCGCAGTCTTGATGTCGATTCTTTCAATATCAGTTGCAAGGACGCGATCGACAGGGGGGCCGGCTCCAATGCTCAGCTGTACGCTCATAGCGCAATTCTTGCCCATCCTGAAGGCAAACTCGATTCTGCGGCTATGCAGAAAATTACGATTCTCATGATGGTGCGTGCGTTATTTGTAAGAAAGCGTCCGCCTATAAAGGAAAGGGTAGAGCGGATGGCCGAGACTGTCGAATTTATGTTGCGAAAATCCCCTGATATCAGTGACTTGCATCAAAAATTCATTGGCGATATCCAATTTCTGCCCCAAACGATAGATATTAATTAACTCATGCAGGATCCTGATATTACAGGAGACAGCTATGAAAAAAAACATATCCTTTGAATCAGAAGGGCTTAAGCTAGTAGGCGACTTTTATTTCCACGATAGAAACGCTCCGACGCTGATTCTTTTGCACGGCATGTGTTATTATTCCTTTGAATATGAAGGATTGGCCTCAATGCTTTTGGAAAAGGGGTTTAATTGCCTAGTTTTCGATTTTCGATGCCACGGAGGCAGCGAGGGAAAAAGGGGAGACTGGAGGCTTAATGGTCTTGTCGCCGACGTCATTTCCGCCCTCGATTTTCTGGAAAACGAAGTCGACGGACCCATCGGAGTTTTCGGCAACAGCTTGGGAGGCGTCGTCGCCGTTTACGCCGCGGCTCAAGACTCCAGAATCAAAGCCTTGGCATGCTGCAATACTGCGACCAAGCCCTCCAGAGCGCTCTACACGCCGCTTAGGCGATGGCTTTTGGTTTTTATGAAGTCTATATCAAAGGTTATACCCTTCACGGTCAATATCAGTTATTTTATTCCCCGGTCGCTTGTCCTCTCGGATGAAGAAATTATCGAACGTGTCGAAAACGATCCGAAGGTGTTTGAGTCGAGAAGCTTTACAGCTGAAACTTATTCGGAGATGATCCGGTGGGACGCTTCTAGGGAAGTCAAGAAAGTCCATGCGCCCATTTTGGTCATACACGGAAAGCACGACAAGCTTCAGCCTGTCTCCCAATCGGAGCTGCTTTACGAGTCTGCAAGCGAGCCAAAAAAACTGACATTGATAGAAGCGGGGCATGTTCCCACGCTGGAACAAACCGGGGAGCTTTATCACGTCCTAAGCGATTGGTTCGAGCCAAAACTCTCTGCGGCAGGAGCGTTATGAAATTTACAAGGCTATACTGCGATTCTGAAGGCGCTTCTCATTTTGAGGTTCTTGAGGAAAAAGAATTTCATGAGTTGGGCGGTGCGGGGAGGATTACCGATGCTGTAGCGCACTTTAAGAGCGGCTCATTGAAACTCTATGAATTCGATGATGGAATGACAATCGACTGGCATACTCCGCTTGTGGGGCCGTTTGTCGAGATTTATCTTGAAGGCGAGGAGGAGATCGAGGTTGAGAGCGGCGAGAAGCGAAGGTTCGGGCGCGGCGATGTCGTCATTTTTGAGAATATGGCAGGGAAGGGACATCGCGCCAAAGCGCTTAAGGGCGGGCGTTCGCTGATCATTACTTTTAGATGAGGCAGGATTGGATCAAACGGATCATTTCAGATTACAGGATACGTCATGAAAAGAAGGATATCCTTTGAGTCGGAAGGACTCAAGTTGACAGGGCATTTTTATTTCCGGGGCAGGAAGGCGCCAACGCTCATTTTGTTGCACGGCATGTGTTATTATTCCGTCGAATATGAAGAGCTGGCCCCCATGCTTGTGGAAAAGGGATTCAATTGCTTGGTTTTCGATTTTCGCTGCCACGGCGATAGCGAAGGAAAAAGAGGTGACTGGAGGCTTAAAGGCTTTGTTGCCGACGTCATTTCCGCTTTGGATTTTCTGGAGAACGAAGTCGACGGTCCGATCGGAGCCTTCGGCAACAGCTTGGGAGGCGTCGTCGCCGTTTACGCCGCGGCTCAAGACTCGAGAATCGAAGCTCTTGCATGCTGCAATACCGCTACTAAACCGTCAAAGGCGCTGTATACCCCGCTTAGGCGGTGGCTTTTGGCTTTTATCAACTTCATGTCGAAGGTCATGCCCTTCACGGTTAACATGAGTTACTTCATTCCCAAGTCGCTGGTTCTTTCCGATGAAGAAATTATCGAGCGGATTGAAAACGATCCGAAGGTGTTTGAGACGAGACGTTTTACAGCTAAAAGTTATTCGGAGATGATCAAATGGGACGCTTCTAGGGAAGTCGAGAAAGTCCATGTACCTATTTTGGTCATACACGGAAAGCATGATAAGCTTCAGCCTGTCTCTCAATCGGAGCTGCTTTACGAGTCTGCCAATCAACCGAAACAACTTGAGTTGATAGAGGCAGGGCATGTTCCCACTTTGGAGCAGACCGAGATGCTCTATGACCTCCTCAGCGATTGGTTCATACACAACCTGTCTGTAAAAAAATAGTTGTGATTTTTTTTGATTTGAATGAGCAGCCCGTCAGCTGAGTATTAAAAAATTTAAGTGGCTTGCATTCTCATGCTGTCTTTTAAGTTTCATGGTGTTTCTCCTTGCTAAAGGATCATTCGTCGTATTATTATGTTCCTGATAATAGAGAAAAAAAATGAAATCAGGTTCTTTGAAAAACATCAAAAACGCCAAACAACTTCACGAGCGGGGCTTAATTTCTGAAGAGCGTATAGAAGGGATCGAAGAGGTCGCCAGCCGTTTTTCGCTATCGATCACAAATGAGATGGCCGATTTGATCGAAGAGGGGGATGACCCGATCGCCCGTCAATTTGTGCCCAGCGTCAAAGAACTAAATGTAACCGAAGATGAGCTTGCCGACCCCATCGGCGACAATGCGCGCAGTCCTGTCAAGGGGATAGTCCATCGCTATCCCGACCGCTGCCTGTTTATGCCAATGACGGTCTGCCCCGTGTATTGCCGTTTCTGCTTCAGAAGGGAAAAGGTCGGATCGGCAGAGTCAGGGCTCAGCCGCAAAGAGCTGGAGGCGGCTTTCGCCTACATTGAAAGCACCCCTCAAATCTGGGAAGTCATCCTGACCGGCGGCGATCCTCTTTTCATGAAGCCGAACCTGATGAAACGGATCATTTCCCGCTTGTCTTCAATCGATCATGTGGATGTGATCAGGTTGCACACCCGCGTTCCTGTCGTCGACCCCAAGCGGGTGAACGGCGAGATGCTGAAGGCCTTGAATACAGACAAAGCTTTATATGTCGTTCTTCACGCAAACCACGTTCGGGAGTTTTCAAAAGAGGCAAAAAAAACGATCGCCAAACTTGTCGACTCAGGCATTCCCATGCTCAGCCAAAGCGTTCTTCTCAAAGGGATCAACGACGATCCTGCTGCTTTAGAAAATCTCTTCAGGGAACTTGTGAGAAACAGGGTTAAGCCCTACTACCTTCATCATGGCGATTTTGCCAAAGGGACCTCCCACTTCAGGACGACGATAGAAGAGGGCCGGAACTTGATGAAAAAAATCCGGGGAAAGGTGTCGGGCCTTTGCCAGCCGACTTACGCGCTCGACATTCCGGGAGGGTACGGCAAAGCCCCCATCAACCCCGACTACCTAAGCGAAGACGAAGATGGCTCATATGTCGTCGAAGACTACAGGGGAGTCAAGCATCGATACCCTCAATCTCCTCGGCAAGCTCCTTGATTCTTTTCAATGCTCTGTCTTCTTCTTGCCGTGTGCAATTCGGGGTTGTTTTTTTGTCCGCGTCCCTGCCGCTTCCTGGGCCCAAACCGATAAACCTTTTTTTCTGGGGCGTCAGCAACGGGGAAAATTCGATGTTGTCTTTTCCGCCGTGCAATTGACAGACCGCTTTCCGAAAGTTTTTGAGCCTGGCTTGATCAGGGTAAATTTGGGTAAGGGAATCGACGCCGTCCGGCCAGTGCTTGCCGGGGTGGTAGGTAAATGTGAAGTGATGTTTTTTCAGGTAGTTGATGACCTTGTCGACAAGGTTTTTAAAGGAATCCGTTTCTGCCAGAGCGCAGTAAGTGATGTACTCAAAAGAGAAAATGCTGCTGCCCGGGTGGTCGGTGGCTGTGGGGACGGGGCCTCCTTTCCCTTTTGGATAATAGACCCCTTTTAGATACC
>SLFE01000227.1 GCA_007124415.1 Waddliaceae bacterium
TGCCGGGAAACCAGGTATAGTTGAACCGAAGGTCCCAATCGCAGTAGAAGTTATCAAGTTCCAGGCCGACCCGCAGTCCGGGCATCCACTCATGATCGATATGCCTGTAGGAATTATTTTCAAATATAACTTCTTCCAAAAACCCTTCTTTCTCCGTTTTAACGGCATAATCAAGGTTGTCGAAACATGGCCTCCACCACAAAAACTCTGCGGTAATCAGCGTTTCGCCGCCGAAACCTTGGCAACAGGGGTTGAAATTGGGAAATTTGCAAAAACATTCCGGCTCAGAGCTGCTATCATAGACGGGGCAGCAGGGACTTGAACACTGTGCGGCAGCTTGCGTTGATACTAACAGCAAACAGGTTAGAAAAAGCGCCTTAAATAATTTATGGAAATTTTCAGTCATGTTCATCGGTCTCCTAATTTTTCTTTAAAATCCTAATTCCAACCCGGCAAATAATCCATGCAAAGTCAGATTCGATCCGTTAGACAATGTTGACGGATCGAGAAAAAGGTCTTCTCCGCTTACGTTCAATCTGCGAATTTTCGGCACATTCCACCAATTGAGGAATTCGTAACCTGCATGTAATTTCAAGACTTTGCCGCATAAGTGGAGGTCATAGCGCAGTCCCGAGGCCAGATGCAGTCCTGGCTGGCACATGTTTTCGCGATCTTTGATTGTAAACCTGACCGCCTCTTGCTCCTCCCGATTCTCCAAGGTGTAATCGGCTTCGTCCACTCCTGCAAGAATTGTAAAGGAACCTGAGAAAAACCACTGCAAATTACACGGCAGGGCAGTGCGGTATTCGGTTCCTAGTTTAAGGCCCAGGCCTCGATATTCCGAATCCCAACGCAGATCGACAAACTGATCCGGTGTTATGTTGGATATGGCATGCGAGGCTAACGTCTGATCAAGCTTCAATCCCGATATTCCAAAATACGGAATGAGCAGCTGGCTCGGCCCGAAGCATTCATATTCATGGTAAAGAAGGGCATCGAAAGTTTGATAGCGAAGCGAGTGCTTTGCTCTTATCTCGGAAGCTGTGCCGAGATTGAACTCGCCTGTGGCGAGCGTCGATAACAGATTTTCTCCTTCAGCGAGAACTGAAGTTTCGTTTGTTTTTGCCCAGAAATATGTATAGTTTCCCCAGGCGCCCCACCCGCAAAATGCGTCATCGGCATAGGCAAAGACGCGCAATCCCGGCTCGTAGCCGTGATCCAGGCAACGGTAGCTGCCTTGCGACTCGATTCCCAGGTCGCCGCTAATGGCAAGCGCATAGTCAAGCTCGTTCAAACAGGGCTTCCAATATATAAAATCGGCTCCGACAGAAATATTTCCGGCGCAGCAATTGCCCTGATAATCGCCGCCTTTCACCACTGCTGGCGCAAAAACTGCGCAGCCGATTAAAAACCATCTCTTCAATCTGATCATAGTCAACTCCATCGTGTAAACCAATACATTACATAAAATCTAAAATTGTGAAAAGATTAATTTACAAATTTTAACGCTTCACGGATGAGAACCGACAAATCAGAGGATTCGGAACGGCTCTCAATGGTTTTTTGCGCTGCGGTTTGCGCTTTGATCTGATTGTATCCGAGGTTGACCAAAGCTCCGGCGATATCCCGCGATAGTTGCGATCCTGAACCTGCCGCGACGATCACCTGATATTCGGATGGGTTTTTTCCGAACATGTCGGGAAGTTTGTCGCGCATTTCGACAATCAGCCGTTCAGCAGTTTTTTTTCCGACTCCGGGAACCCGACTGATGAATTTTGAATCGGCATTTATCACAGCGCTTTGCAAATCGGTCAAGCTCATATGGCCGACCAGGCTTAAGGCCAGCTTGGGTCCGATGCCGCTGATGTTGATCAGCACCTCGAAAACGTCTCTTTCCTTCCCTGTCAAAAATCCGTATAGGGCTTGAAAATTTTCCCTGACGATAAAGGAGGTGTGCAGAAAAACCTCGCTTCCGGTTTGAGGGAGTTTGGAAAAACAGCTGGCTGAAATGAAGACTTTGTAGCCGATTCCGCCGACATCGACAACTATATGCGACGGCGACGGCTATATTAATTTTCCCCGCCGGTGGACATACATCAGATTTCAACTCCCTTATATGATTGTTTGGCGTGCAAGTGACAGATAGCCAAAGCCAGCGCATCGGCGGCATCGTCGGGCTCGGGCGGCGCGGGCAAATTCAACAATCTTTGCGTCATAGCCTGAACCTGTTCTTTTCCGGCCCGCCCGCTGCCGGTTACGGCCAATTTGGCTTTAGTGGGCGAATATTCATAAATCGGCAAACCCCTGCTTTTGGCAGCGATGATCACGCCTCCCCGGGCCATGCCAAGCTTCATCGCGCTTTGGACGTTTTTGCTGACATACTGCGTTTCGACCACAATGGTATCCGGGCGGTATCGATTCATCAAGTCCAGAAGGGCCGAATAAATGATCCAATAACGATCGCTTAACTTCTTTGACGCCGGAGGCTTGATGCAGCCGTAGTCGAGGGGAAGGATTTTTTTTCCTTCCTCTCTGACAATACCGAACCCGGTGATGATTGTGCCGGGATCGACCCCCATCACTACGGATTCTTTCACGCTTTGAGACCCGGTTTGTTTAATCATCAAAAAATGAATGGCGGTAACGTTTTTGCGGGGCGGCAGCGGCGAACAAATCCCCTTCTTCTTCGGCAGCCTTTTTCGGAGGCCGGGGAGGAGGTTCCGGCGGCTTCGCAGGTTTCGGCGCCGGCGGCGGGGCGGGAAGTTCGGAAGGGGGCGCTTGGAACACGGTTCCGAGTTGGGCAAAACCTTGCTGCAGCTGATTGTATTTTTCTTCAATGACTTCGAGTTCCCGATTTCGTTTATGCAATTCGCCGTTTTCTTGCTTTAGTTTTTCCAAATCTATTTTGGCGCTCTCCAGGGACTTTTCGACATTCATCTGTTCCTGTTTGCGGTTTTCAATCTCCCGGCTCTGATCCTCGACCCTTTGCCGAAGCGTTTCCATCCGGTTATTCTGGTGGCTAATCTGCGTTTTTTGTTCTTCGACGGTGTCTTTAATCTGAGTGATTTCTTTCATTTTCTTGGCAAGGTGCTGCTGCGCGGTCTTAAGCGACACCTCTTTCTCTTCAACCTGGGCCTGAACCTTGTACATCCTGTCGCGAAACTTTTGCATCTCGTAATTCAGCTGCGCGATTTTAGCTTCCCGTGATTCGAGGGCATTTTTCTTTTCTTCGAAAGCGGTTTCTTTTTCCCTGATGATTTTTTCAAGTTCGCTCTTTAGCTCTTCTGCCCGCCTTTCCTTCTCCTCATACTCATTAATCTGCTCTTCATATGCTTGCGCCCTCTCTTTGAAACGGCTTTCGATAGACTGTATCTGCTCTTGCTTGGCTATGAGCACTTCGGCCTGTTTTTCGATGACAGCTTCTTTATCGGAAAGAAGCTCTTTTAAGCGCCGGTTTTCATCAATGGTTTTTTGTCCTTCCAGCCTAAGTTCTTTAACCGTCTCGACCTCTTTTGCAAACTGCTGCCTGACTTCCTCAAGCTCCTTTTCAAGTTTTTCGGCAACTTGACCGCGCTTTGCAAGATCGTTTCTAAGCTCTTCTTTCTCCGACTCCAAGCGGACGCAAGTTCCCAAAGCTTCTTCGAGCTCGGCCTCGGACTGCCTGGCCTTTTCAAGCTCTTCAAGAATTTGCTCGCGGTCCGCAAGGGCGGCTTTAAGCTCTTCTTTCTCCGACTCCAAGCGGGCGCAAGTTCCCAAGGCTTCTTCAAGCTCGGCCTCGGACTGCCTGGCCTTTTCAAGCTCTTCAAGAATTTGCTCGCGGTCCGCAAGAGCGGCTTTAAGCTCTTCTTTCTCCGACTCCAAACGGGCGCAGGTTTTCAGAGCTTTTTCATACTCTTCCCTGTACTCCCGGGCTTTTTCGAGCCTGGCTTTCAGCGATTTGATTTCCTGTTGAAAAGAACCTATAGTCTCGGCATCGTTTTGAAGAGCCTGAATTTGCTCAAGCCGTCCAGTAAGCTCTTTTTCCCTTTCAAGAGCCTCCTTTCGTTCTTTTTCGGTCTCTTCGAGCTTTTCCCTTAAATACTGCACTCCTTTTTCAAGCTGCCGGGCATGGATTTTCGCGTCGTTAAGCTCTTTTTCCTGACGCCTGCTTTTGTCTTCCAATAATTGAAGATGGTCTGTCTCTTCCTGGATGACCCCTTCAAGCTCGCGTCTTTTTTCGATCGCGGATTGATAATTTTTTTGGAGCCGTTCATATTCGGCAAGCAAACGGTCTTTGCTTTCTATCTCGGCAGCCATCTCGCTCAAGCTCTTTTTCTCGGCGCTCAGCTGCTGCTGAAGCCGTAAAAAATCCTGCCTGAGTTCCGATAGCTCCTCTTCCCTTTGTTTAAGGTGTTCGAGAGCTTGGGAGTTTCCTTGTTCCGCCGCATTGAGACGCGTGGCCTTCTCGTCCAACTTTCGCTTCAGTTCATCGACATAACCGCTGTCGCGACTCGAATCTTTTTTTAACAGGCTGAGCTGATGCTGAAGCTCGCCTATGTATTGAGAACTCTCTTCAAGATCGATTTGAAGGGTATTTAAGGATTCCCTTTCCTTTTGCAGAATTGCCTTGAGATTTTCATTTTCTTTGTGGATTTCTTCGGTTCGGATATCTCTGGCCTCGTATTTCTCGCGATAGCGATCGACCAGGCTTCTCAGCCTATCCGCATCCGACTTGACCGACTCCAGCGCTGCAATTCTTTTGCGAAGATTGCGAACGGATTTTTTTTCCGCTTCAAGGATATCAAGGAGATTTCTCACTTCACGGTCAGAATAGCGTTGTTTTGTTTCCATTTAAGCGCTCATGTAATATTCTGGTTAATGCAAAAAATACCCCTTTTCAAGTAGAAGATCAATAACTAATTTATGAGATCTCTGGCAGAACAAACCTACAGGCAAATTTTTCTTAGCAGGCAAAAGTGGGATCAGGGCTTTGGCTTTTCCAAAAACGGCCGTTTAAAAAAAGGGCGGGGATTTTGGGCGGCTATCATGCGATTTGTCCGCCGAATCCGGCGTGCGTTATTCTCTTCCCCCGAGAATTTTGAGGCCGCCGTCAAAAGACAGCTCAATCAACTGGCTGACGATCTTTCGCATGCCTGTGAAGAAGAGATCGAAACATGGCGTTTTGAAATTGTCCGCCGCAAGCCGCAAAAGGATATGAATGTCGGGGAGGTTGATTTTTTTCTGACTCTCGACAAAACCATCAGAATTGTTCAAAATCTTCCGGACAGAACCCGCGGCAGGGATATTTTGGAAGCCGGACTCGTCGAGATGCAAAGGCGCAACTTATTTTGAGTTGCAAATTTAAACTCCATAAAGCATCATTTTTTACTATGGACTTTCATAACATCATTGTTAGAATGCCTAACTGGATCGGCGATCTTGTGATGGGAACGCCGATTCTAGAAGACATTAAAAGAAAATGGCCCAGCGCCAAACTGACGGCAATGTGCCAATATCCGGCAGGCCAGCTTCTTTCGAACGATCCCAATATCGACGAGATTTTTACGTTCAAACGTCCCAGCGGGTGGCTCCACAGGGATGCCTCACGCCACATCCTGAATCCGCTTCGCCACGGCGGCTACGATCTCGGCATCCTCCTGACAAACTCTTTTTCATCGGCTTGGTGGTTTTGGCGAGGGGGCGTTAAAAACAGAATCGGCTTCGAGGGAAATCTGCGAAGTCCGCTTTTAAGCAAGGCCGTCCCCTTTCCGGAAGACAAGGAGGCGATGCACCTTGTCAACGTTTACAAGCAACTTCTTGTTCCCTTGGACATCCCTCTCTCAGACACTCCTCCCAAACTCTACGTCAGCTATGACGAGGCCAATGAAGCTAAAATGCTGCTCCGAAGATTCAAGATCCCCGAAGGGGCGAAAATCATCGGAATCAATCCCGGAGCCGCCTACGGAACCGCAAAATGCTGGCTTCCCGAAAGGTTTGCGGAAACGGCAAAAAAACTGCTGTCCGATCCTGAAACGCACATTCTTTTCTTCGGAGACACGCAAACCGCGCCGCTGGTCAAAGACATTTGCAGGGGCCTGCCTGAAAGGGCCATCGACTTGTCAGGCAAAACCGATCTCCGCGAGCTCATGGCGCTGATCGAGCACTGCGACGTCTTCCTCACAAACGACAGCGGCCCCATGCACATAGCCTCGGCCCTCGGAACGAAGATCGTAGCCCTTTTCGGATCGACAAGCGACATCAAAACCGGACCCTACAACGGCGGAACCGTCATCCACAAAAGACCTTCCTGCTCTCCTTGCTACAAGCGGGTCTGCCCCATCGACTTCCGCTGCATGAAGGAGATCACCGTCGACGAGGTCTGCAGCGAAATCCGCAAAGTTGAAAAAGGTTAACCCTGATTGCGACCCTAATCCGCGGGATCGCTGCCCGGGGAATCGATATCCTTGGCGGTCAAGGGAATCTCGACTTGGGCGGGGAATGTAGTGTGCGCCGCCTGCTGCAGCTCGCCCCAGTAGCCTCTATCGAGCCAATCGCCGAAGTTGCCGTTCCAGTAGATGAAAAAGGCCGCAAACCCCCAAAAGGGGAGGATCAAAATCACAAGCTTAAGCCATAGCGGAACGCCTGGGTCAAACTCTTTGTACAAGGGAACCGAATCATCGTCTTCATAGTAAAGGTACTCTTCTTCGCTCATAAATCAACCTTCGTCATCGTCCATCATTGTTAGTTTGGGGCTTTCGTCAAAATCCAAACGCCCCCTGCTCCACAGAACAAGAAGTACCAGGAGGGCGCTGCCGACAAGGGCGGCAGAAAGGGTGAAATGCAAGTACGACCCCGTGACGCCAAACCCATCCAAATGATTAGCCTGAATCTCGTTCAACACGTTTCCTCCCTTCGATAATTTCCAGCGTCTGCACAGGGTCTTTTCCAAGCCACCACGCCTCGGTAGGAGCGGTGATGCGCGATCCCAACGTCATCAAATATTGATAGATCGCTTCGAACCGGTAATTGGGGATGCCCACTTCGGCCAACCTAACCCCTCTGGGATCGAAATCGAAGAAGTGGCGAAACGATGGCATAATACTGCCGGCGCTTTCTGTTCGCGGCTCCCAAAAATGGGATTTATGCCAATCGCGGCTCGGCCTTTTAATGGCCTCGCGGGACAGGTCGGGAGCGATCCTCCTCGTACCGGCAAAAGTGACCTTTTGATAGATGTACTCGTTCGGCGACGACGGCGGAGCGGGATAAGATTCAGAACCGTTGAGAACAACGTCTTGCACAAGAGTCCTGGTCTGCTGGGTATGACAATACCAGCAGCCTTCATGGGCGTAGATCGTCTCTCCCAATTCGATCAGCTCTTTCCGCGAGCGGAAACCGAGTTCGGGACTCTCCAGCTCGGCAACGCTTTCAATCGGCTTTCCGGCAGGGTCGAACCGCCACCCCCTCCTGAGTCCGGTGCCGAAGGGGCTGATCCGATACTCTTGGGGATTTTTAACAAAGATCACGCCCGGATCCCGATGCCAGGGCTGTTTGGTCTCATCGTCTAAAATCAAATAATCATTGTCGACAAAATCTTCAATCAGTCCATCGGATCTTGAAAGGCTGAACGCCTCGTCAAGGCCGGGATCGTAAAGCTCTAAAATTTTGTATGCGATATGCGGCCTACCTTCATCCCTGGCTTGCCCCTGAAGCTGCTCCCTCAAATCCAGGGCTGCCTGTCTGGCGTCAAATTATTGGGAAAAAAGGGGCTCGCGAAGCAAAAGGAGCTCGGAAGTGAGCTTCAAAGTCGTATCACCGTGTTTGGTGACATATTTTTCAAGGTGAGGCGGCGCCACAATTCTAAAAGAATAATCTTCTTCAAAGGAAAGAAGGGTAAAATGCTTAACAAGACGCTCGACAAACTCAAGCCTTCTGATGCCGGTGGCCTGGCTGCTGATAAAAAAATTGGGATCCGCGACCTCGTACATCTGCACTTGGTAGTAGCTTGACGGCTCCCTCCATGTGGGATCGATATGCTGCGGGGCGATCAAAGTGACGATTATCGCTGTTGAGAAGAGGAGCGCAATCCCGCAAAAGGTGAACAAAAGCGACCGATGAACGGTATCCATGAATTTCAGATACCTTCTTTCTTTCATGACTTCACCTCGGCTTTAATTTCTGCTGCATCTTCCCTCGGCTTCAACATAACCGTATTGAAGATGTTGACCACAAATAAAATGTTGGCAACAAGAACAATGATTCCCCCTATGCTGCGAAGAAGCCACCAGGGGTAGGTAAGGGCCAGCGTTTCCAAAAAGGGGAGATGGCTTAAATTGCTTTTAAAATCGGCATAACTGGTTCCCGTCGCCCAGCTGGCCCACATAAGCCCTTGCAGGTAGCCTCCGATCCAAAGCGACAGAATGAACGGGACGCTGCCGAAAACATTCAGCGCAAATGACCAGTCGGCCAGCCTTTTCGACCAAAGCGGCTTTTTGGTGATTACGGGAACGACGTAATAGATCCCCGCTATCGCAAAAAATGTAAACGTGCCGTAAAGGGCGATGTGGGAGTGCCCGATGACCCAATCGGTTTTGGACGTGATCTCATTGATATTGCGAACGGCCATAAACGAACCTTGAACTGATGTGATCAGATAAAAGATATTGCCCATCACAATAAAGCGGACCGGCGCGCTCTGGGTATACTGCTTCCAATTAGGGTGGAGAGTGGCAAAAATGTTGAGCACAACGGTAAACACAGGGATGAACAGCCAGACCGAAAAGATAATCGAGACTGTCTGGATCCACTGCGTGATCGGTCCGTGGATAATGTGATGGGCCCCGACCCACCCGTAAATGAAGGCCAGCGACCAAAAACCGATCATCGACAACTTGTGACTGTAAATCGGCGTATTGGCAAGCTTTGGCAAATAATAATAGGCGATAGCCAAGCCGAGGGGAGTGAAGATCAAGCCCACAAGGTTGTGCACATAAAAAAACTGGGCATTGACGCGGGAAATTCCCCGGGGCAGAAATTCTAAAGTGAAGCCGCCCACCCAAATGATCACCGTGGCCCAAACCATCGCGGCAAGAACATACCACATCGAGACATAGAGCTTTTCATTCTTGCGGTAATATGTGGTCGCATAAAAATTAAAAAGGGTCATCACCCAGGCGACGACAAGCATCGGCTTGACGGGAAGCCACCCGACAAACATGGGCGTCTCGTCATACTCCCAGCCGTAATTGGTTCCGAACGGATAGGAAAACTGGCTGGGAATGAGCGCCAGCCACCAAAGAGCAATCGAAACGTAGGCGAGCTTAACGCTCCATATCCTGGTTCCGCAAAGTCTTTGCACCAAAAAATAACAAAGCCCCAGGTTTGCCGACAGAAGCCAAAGGAACAAAATGCCCATCACATGGACGGGGCGCAATTTTCCGAAATGAATGTATTCGCCGGAAAAATAATCGGGAAAAATGAATGCGTTAAAGGAAATGAAAAGGCCGACTGTCATTCCCACGATCATAAAACACATGGCAGGGTAGATCAGCCACTGCGTCGGGCCGTCATGATATTTCGGAGCTTTAGCTTCAGTCATCGGTCTCTTCCAAAGTTCTTAGTTTTTTTAAATAATCATGATAGGCTTTCATCTGCTTATCGCGCAAACGGCCCGCTTGGGAAAATGTCGAAACAACCTCCCTTTCAAGCTGCCGCCGGCTGTCCAATTCCGTTTCGATTTCGGACAGCCGCTCTTTTTGTTCTGGAGTGGCCATTTTTCCCTCTTCGATCGTCTTTTGACGCTCCAGGCCTTGAATGTCTTCGCGTATTACCTTCAGCATCTTTTGCTGAACTTCTTCCAAACGGTCATCATCGCTGCGCCGCTCCTCAAGCTCTCCCTCTTTGTAGGAAAAGTGGATCTCGTTTGCCTGTACGGCCTGCAGCATATCGTCAAAGACGGCAGAGGGTCCGTAAACATTGAAAATCAGATCGCCCAGCCCCTTGTAGAGGTTCCTTTCCTCTTGAACCTGTTCTATCAGCTCATGAAGGATTTGATCGGTCTCGCGATACCTTCGCAATTGCCTGATTGCTTCGAGCTCTTTGCTGTAAAGTTCGGCTGTATCTGCCGGCTCGGCCTCCCCGGCTTCGACCAGAGCCTCAATCCGCTGCCTCGTCATTCGGCTCTCGTGAGCCTCTTTTTCAAGACTTTGAATCTTATCCGTTCCTCTCGCCCTGGCATCCTGAAGCGCCCATACCGGCACTTGAAAAACCGTGTAAAGGACATTTTCGAACTGCTGGTATGCCCTTCTTTGCTCGGTCAGGCTGCGAATGAACATCACCAGCTGCAGCCGCTGCAAAGAAGTGGTCTGATCGCCGAAAGCAATCATGGACGTTCCTGGTACGCCAAAATAGATCGAGCGGAGAAGCCTTAGGTCGTCGCGGCTTTCGATCCAAGGGAGATTGATCAGCATTCGGGGCTTGGCATCTTCCATCACTCCTGCGCGAAGGCCGGCGCCATCGGCATCCCTTCCGTGGCAGACAGCGCAGTTAAGATCGAATAGGGCCTTCCCTGCGGCCAAATTCCTCTCGGTATAATACTTTTTCTTAATATAGTAATGATACTCCTCAGGCCCTCCGAAAGGGTTGGGAGCGACATCGAAAACATCATCGACAGAAAGATCGGGCGGCCGGGCGGCAGTGGGGTTGAGCGAGACAAGATAGTCCACGCCCGGCGGCAATCCCAAGCTTGACTGCGGTTCGGAATCAAGGATATCTCCGGCCCTCCTGAGCTCTTCAATCACATCTTCGGGAGTATACTGCCATTTTCTCACATCCTCAACGGGGAACATGATCCTCTCGCCGATAAGGTCGCGATAAATCCAGTTCACAAGTTCTACGGCCTCATCCTCTGTAAGTACGGGAGTGTCGTTTTTAAAATCCTTATCATGAGGAGTCTCACCCCATGGAGGCATAGGTGTTCCGTATATGCCGTGAACGATTGAGTGAACAGCTCTTTCCCTTGTCAGATTGCGCAAAAAGACGGGGTTGGCAAGACTTTTCGGAACCGGATAAATCCATTCGGAAACCGGCCCGTTGCCCTTCAGTTCCGGCCCGTGGCACTGGGCGCACAGCGTCTGGAAGGCCGATTCGGGATCAAAGCCTTTTATTTCCCACACTTCCCTAAGTTCGCCGAGATTTTTTTGCGCCAGCGCGTTGAGCATATAGGTCAGGGCCAAAAATTTGGTATTGTCAAAAGGAAACACCGGCATTATCGACTGGGCGATCAGCGCCGAAGGGTTCCAAAAATGCTCCATCAGCCATTTGTCGGAACGGTATATTCCCGACCAGTTCGGCCGCGGCCCGACCAACCTGCCCAAACCGTATTCCTGAACATACATCAGCATGACGCGGCGAACCCTCTCTTTCCAGGCGTCAAGGCTTTCTTGATCATCCCGGTATTGGTGGTTTTTCGCTCTGGAAGCAAATTTAAAATTGTCGTAAAACGATTCGATCAGCTTGGGGTATTTTCTTTCGATTTCCTCTAGAATGGCTCCCTGCCTCACGCCGTCGACTATTTTTTCGTCGATCTCGTCTTTGTGCTCATCGATTGCCCTGACTACGCTCGACCCGAAGGCATCTTCCGGAAACAGCCTCCGGAACCACTGCCGCTCCTCATACAGTTCGGTGAAAGACGGGTCGTTTTTTTCAACCGCGAAGCCGACATTCGAATCGAACCCTTTGAGCCGGTGGCATGAGGCGCAGCCCTCGGAGGCAAAGATCTCCATCGACCGCCTCACATCCCTGATCTGGCTTGGAGAAACGGGCTCTTCCCATTCATTTTTCTTTCCGGCCTCCCAAGCCCTGAGCCTGGCCTCGTTCTCCATGCCCTGCCGCGACTGATTGGCGGGCCTCTGGGCCAGAAGGAAAGTCATAAGATCTTCGAGCTCTTCATGGTCCAAGTGAAAATTCGGCATCGTCGA
This sequence comes from Waddliaceae bacterium, assembly GCA_007124415.1. Lineage (GTDB taxonomy): Bacteria > Chlamydiota > Chlamydiia > Chlamydiales > SLFE01 > SLFE01. Next base: position 11,955 of record SLFE01000227.1, read on the forward strand.
AGTTCTCAAGTCGGCCTGAGGCCAGACAATCGACTCTTTGAGGTACCACGGCTCGAGCAGTCCGGCGTCTGTCAATTCCGGAGCGATTCCTCCTCTGGCAAGCCCTGTGATTCTGTGGCAAGCATAGCAGGCCTGCGAAAAGAAAAGCTCTTCTCCCCTCTGGAATGAAGGAGTCAGACGGTCGATATCGGTTTGCAGCCCAGAAATCATCTCAGGGGATTCAGCAGCGCTCCTCACAGCATAGGTCACATTATCAATGCTGACTTGCAATTTCTGCTGCTGCTCAAGCGTTTCGGCTTTTTTGTGCATCGATCCCGGTTTGCCTTCTGCTTTTTCCCGCTTCAAAAACTCTTTCATCTGTTCGAGGGTCATATCCTCATCTTCGTCGAAGGCTTTCTGCAGAGCCTCCACGACTTGCATCGAGCCGAGAAGCTCAATGAGATCGCGGTCGATTATCTTGAGGATTTTCTTTTCTTTTTCGGGATCTTCTTCCGCCTCGACGATCGATTTTCTGAGATATTCAATATTGCCCTGAATTTTTTCCAGCTCATCGGGAGATCGCGTGTAGTCTTTGGCCTGCTCTTCAAGCGTCTTCATCGTTTCCTCGGCGCCCCGCTCCTGCAGAAATTTTCTCAGCGACAAGAGCGCGACAAGAGCGTTGTACTCCTGCTCAAATCCTCTTCTAATCACGCTTAGCTGGTCGGACTTTCTTTCGGCCGTCCGAAGAATTTTAGTGGAGATATCGGACAATTTTCGGCTTGTGGGCCTGTGGCAGAGAACGCACTTGGCCTGAATCAAATTGCCCACCAGTAAAGGGGTCGTTTGGAAAAGGAGCCTGTGGCCCGGTTTTGCGTTGAACACCCTGGAAAATTTTGGGTCGTTGTCGGGATCCGATTCAAGAAATTCGGGCACAGGGCCCATATAGGTTTCCTCGTACTCGCCGTCATAGACAGGCCCGTGCGCGCGGTCGACCTCAAGGCTCCGTCCGTTGCCGCTATGGCAGACAGTGCAGCCGTATTCATCCACGGGGTGATACTCGAACGGCCGCGTCTCCCGTCCGATGAGCGGGTGCATAATGAGCGCTTTATCTGCCCGGTATTCATGCTCGCCGGACCGGACGGTTTTGAGCGACTCGAGCCGGTCGGCCTCGATATCGTTGCCCTCTTTTCTTAAATTCGCAATTTTTTCATCGAGTTTTTTCCATATAAAATTCGGATTAGGAACTTTTTCGGGAATGCCGTCATTATCATAAATAATGTTTCCGTTTACATCGCGAGCAAGGGTTGTCGGAGAAAAGTGTTCGAAATCCAGAGCCACGTGGCATGAAATGCAGCGGTCGATTTTTGCCGGCCCCCTGTCTTCATCGGGTATGACGATCTGCTTGATGCCAAAACTGAACGGCGGCGGCGGAGTGCCCGTGTAAGTCGAGCGAAACTCTTCGAGCTCCACATAAATTTTTTGGAATTCCTTGTACTGCGGATAAATTTCACGGTATAAGAAAACGCCGAACAAAGCCGTTACCAAGACAGCAGTGGCTATGAGCGCGATTTGATAATAGTCTTCAGACCTTAATTTCATCTTAGTGTCTCGCAAATGTTTCTGTCCACGGCCATATCCATTCCCAATTGGCCCCTCTAAATACCGATCCGATGACAACCAGAATTCCCATCGCTGTCATGAAAGCCGTGTAAAAAAAGACGGCCAGGTAGCGGCTCCGATGGAACCAATACCCCTCTCCATGGGGATTGCGGTCGAGATAAGGAATAACCATCAGTCCGACCACTATCAATCCGGGTATGGCGATGCCTCCCCAAAACGCGTCGTAGGAAACCATTTCCTGCAGCCCCAAAAAGTACCAGGGGGCCTTCGACGGATTCGGCGGTTTGCTCGGGTCTGCCGGCTGCTCAAGCGGCGCGTCGATAAAACTCAGCCCCAAAACAAGCAGCGTCGAGAGGAAAAAGACCAAAAGCTCGGCGCGCAGAAGGTGCGGCCAGGTAAATACAAAATTGTACGGCCCCTTGTCGACCGTCGGGCATGTTCCCCGCACAAGCTCCATTAAGCCATAAGTTCTTTTAACTCCCGGAGCAAACGATTCTTTCGTATCCGACCGCTGCACAACCCTGTAGGGGTCGGGGCGGATTCTGTCGGGGGGGCGGGAGAGTCCTCCGTCTTTCCGAATCCTCCAGAAGTGTACCCCGATCATAGTTCCTGTCGCCAGGGGAAGAACCGCGACATGCAGAACATAAAAACGGATCAGCGCGTCCTGCCCCACCTCGGTCGACGCGAGCAGCATCACCTTGTTGATGTTGTACTCAAAGCCGGGAATGTTCGGCGCATATCCTGCGATTTCCGACCCTACGGTCACCGCCCAAAACGCCAGCTGGTCCCAGGGAAGGAGGTAGCCGGTAAACGATAAAAAGAGAGTGAGCACCATTAAAATCACTCCCACAACCCAGTTGAACTTTCTCGTGCTCTTGTACCCGGCAGTGTAAAACACCCGCGACATATGCAAAAAGACAAACAGCACCATCATATGGGCGCTCCACCTGTGCATATTCCGATACATCATCGCAAAAGCCGTCGTGTCATGCCAGTCTTTCATGATCTCGAAAGCGCGGTCTTCGGCGGGAACGTAGTAAAACATTAGAATCACGCCCGTGATTGTCAAAAGGATAAACAAGCTTGCCGTGATCGTTCCCAGACCCAAAGTGTAAAACGGATCAATCGAGTGCTTGTGGCATTTGACAGGGTGAAAATGAAGAAAGAAGTTTTTGAAGACAATTTCCGACCGGTCGACATCATTATTGGGATAGTTGTGCCGAAAAATCGACCGGACGAAATTCGCCGGCAGCCTAGCAATATGCTCTGCCCATGTTTCCCGTGGTCTTCCTTTAAATACTGCCATACAGTTCCTTGTTCATCTGTTTGGAGAGGATTGCAACCCCTTCCCCAAAAAATAATCCTCGTCCTTAGGGGGACGAGAGTGATTCATACCGGCGGCGCAAACCATGCCGCTTCATAATCCAGCGTCGTCGCTGTTTTGTCCACCATAATATCGCCCGCGGCCCCCAGGTAGGCATTATAAAACACAAGGGGCAAAGGAGCCGGCCCTCCGGTGACCCGCCCCACTTGATCATATGTCGACCCGTGGCAGGGGCATGCGTACCCCGTCTCCACTTCATTCACGGTGCATCCCAAATGAGTGCAGACGGCGGTCTGAATACGCACCCTTCCGGCGCGCGATTCGATAAACACCCTTTGCTTGGGATCGAAGATTTTACCGTCGCGCGCCAAAACGTCTTCGGGCCGCCCGATTGAAAACGTGCTCGGCGGAACTTTCATCGCGCTCGGATATAAAAAACCGAGCAGCGACACCCCGAACATTTGGCCGACGCCTATCAATCCGGCTCCCACACCCAAAATCGCCAGGAACGAACGGCGCGATATCCTCGGATCCTCATTGTCTTTGTCGACATTCAACGAATTGCGGTACTTAGGCATAATTAATCACACTCATCATCACGAAACATTTGATATTTAATATCCTCACAATCTTCAAACTGCCCCTTTTTCCAAAAGTACAGGCAGATCAGCAATCCCGAACATCCGGCCGCCAAAGTAAAGACAAGAGTCTCAAACATCAGCCTATCCAGCGGTAAGAATAATTCATTACGTCCATGGTCACGGCCTGCGTCGGGCACTTCTCGGCGCAAAGGCCGCAACGGATGCATAAATCTTCATCTTTTAACATTGCCGTCCCTAACAAATCAAGCTCTTCATCATCGGTATTTTCAGAATCGATGCCATAATAGTGGTCGACAGCCGTTCTTATATTCCCTTCGCCGAGATCCATATTCAATTGACTCAGCGGTATCTGTTTTAAACAATTGCAAGGGCAAACATCGACGCAGCCGTTGCACTTGATGCAAAGCGCTCCGTCGAAAACCGGATTGACATGGCACTGCAGGCAGCGGTTTGCCTGCTGGTGCACCTCTTCGTCGGTATAATTATTTTCCACCATATTGTAATTTTTCGCCCGGACATCGGGCGGCTGCGAAATCGGCAGAGCATAGCCCGTCCTCAAGTACTCCTTGTCCCGCATCGGCGAGATCTCGGTAAATTCTCCGAGCACTTCCATATACGGCTTTGTGCCCCTCAAGTCCGAATCGATCGCCCTCGCCGTGTCCTGCCCCTGCCGGATCGCCGTAATAAAAAGGGCCGCGCCATACGCCGCGTCTCCCGCCGCGTACACGCCCTCTACCGACGTTCTTCCCGTTTCCCTATCGACCTTGACAATGCCTCTTTCCACTACCAGCTCGCCGCGCCTGTCCCAGCCGTTTAAAAAACTCTCATCCATGGTCTGCCCGATCGAAAGAGCTACCGAGTCGCACTCGATATCGAAAGTCTCGTCTTCGACAAACTGTGGAGCAAAGCCCCCTTTGTAATCAAAAAGCTGCTTGACCCGCTGCACCCTGATCCCGACGATTTTACCGTCCTCATCCCTCAGGATTTCCTTCGGCCCGACCCTGTTGATGATCTTGATTTCCTCTTCGAGCCCATCCTCGATCTCGAACTCGTCGGCCGTCTGCTCGTCCCTTGCCTCCAGGCAGACCATCGTCACCTTCGCCCCGTTCCGCACCGAAGTCCTAGCCACATCGAACGCCACGTTTCCGCCGCCGACCACCACCAGATTTTCGCCGATCTTCCACTCCTCTTCGGCGCACTTGACCCTTAAGTACTCGATGCCCCGGATCACATCCGGCCTGTCCGCCCCCGGAATCGGCAAATCCCTCGACTTCCAGAGTCCCACCCCGATGAAGACGGCGTCATACCTGTCCTGAAGCTCCGTCATCGTGATATCGCGGCCCACCTTGCAGTTATAAATCATCTTCGCGCCCAAGTGCTCGATGGCAAAACACTCGTTCAGAGCCACCTCGTTTTTCAGGCGGTACGTCGGCACCCCATAGGTCAGCATGCCTCCTGCCATCCGCATCATTTCGTAGACATCGACCTCATAGCCCAAACGCAAAAGATCGTGCGCCACCGTCAGAGAAGCGACTCCAGCGCCGATGCAGGCCACCCTGAGCCCGTTTGGCTTAGGATTTGTCGACCCCCTCGCATAGCTCATTTCAAGAGACCTGACATGCGCCTCCTTATCCAGGCCGTACCACTCGTCCAGATACCGTTTCTGAGCCCTGATTGTCAGCGTCTTATCGACCCGGTCCCTCCGGCACGTCAACTCGCATGGCGCCCCGCAGATCATCCCGCAGATGGAGGCGAAAGGATTCGGCCCCCTGGCGATTTTGTAGCCCTCCAGCAAATTGCCGGAGTGTATCGCCATCATGTATCCCCGCCCGTCGGTTTTCACCGGGCACCCGTCCCGGCAATCGATTTGCCGCAGATAATAATCGAGATCGGGCACCACGACATCGTACATCTGCCTGTAAACCCGCTCTAACTTTTCCTCCATGCGACTCAAACCCCCATTGAAGTAAAAAATTAACA
>SLFE01000034.1 GCA_007124415.1 Waddliaceae bacterium
AAGCGATGACAAAACAATCTGGATCAAAGCCAAGGGGCAGGCCCTGTGGGACAAAGAGGGAAAACCCTACCGCATGGCAGGATCGATCGAGGATGTGACCGAGCAGAAAACTATTACGGAAGCTTTGAAAATCAGCGATAGGCGCTACGAGCTGGCCACCCGCGGGTCCTCGGTAGGGGTCTGGGACTGGAACATCCCGGAAGATTATATGTATGTGTCCGACTTTTGCTACGAAATGTTCGGATTGAAGCGGGGGGAACTTCCCGAGAAATTCACCACTCTCGTGAAGCTGACCCACCCTGATGACAGAGACCATCTGATCAAAACAATAGAAGCCCATCTAAAGGAAGGGAAAAAATACGACATTGAATACCGCAGTCGACATAAACAAGGCCATTACCTCTGGGTTCACGCGCGGGGACAGGCGCTTTGGGATGAAGAGGGAAATCCCATCGAAATGGCAGGATCTGTCGACGATATAACCGAAAAGAGGCAAGCTTTTGAGGCGCTGAAAGTGAGCGAGAGACGGCACCAGCTCGCCCTGATGGGATCATCTGTCGGCATCTGGGACTGGAATATCGAAACCGATCATTTGTACGCTTCCGATCTTTGCTACGAAATGATGGGCCTTTCCAATAGAGAAGGGATACCCGACTTAAAAACATATCTGGCATTTATCCATCCGGAAGACAGGAGCGAGGTGGAAAAAGCCTTTAAAGAACATTTGGAGGGGCATCAAAAATTTCAGTCGGAATACCGCGTCCTGCACAAAAAAGGCCACTACATTTGGATCCATGCCCGGGGACAGGCGGTTTGGGATAAAGAGGGGAGAGCCATCCACATGGCAGGCTCGCTTGACGATATTACAGAGGAAAGAAAAACCAAAGACGCGCTCAAAGAAAGCGAGGAGCGGTACCGCCTGGCAACGCAAGGACTGTCGGTCGGCCTTTGGGATTGGGATCTCAATCACAATGAAATTCACCTCTCTCAAAAATTTCTGGAAACATTGAACCTTCCCGGAGACAAAGAAATCTGTTCCTATGAATTTTTCCTCTCGCTCATCCATGCCGAAGATCTCGACGCTTTCAAAAAAGCCATGGACGGCCATTTGCGGAATAGTCAAAGTTTTTCCCTGCAAATCAGACTGAAATCCGAAGAAAAGGATTTCATCTGGGCGCAGATGAACGGCCAGGCCACATGGAATGAGCAGGGCCATCCCTACCGGATGGTCGGATCGATCAACGACATCACAGAAAAAGTGGAATTTCAAAAAGCCCTAAAGGAGAGTGAATCTTCCTTTAAATTCCTCCAAACTGTTTCCACATCGGAAAATCTTGCCTTAAACGATAAAATCAACTCATTGATCAACTTCTGCAGCAAGCGCTTTCAAACCGGCTATGCCGTTTTCGGACATTGGAAAAATGGCACGATCATTGTGGAAAACGCCATCACACCGGGCAGCAAGATACTTCCCGGAGATCAATATCCCGTAACGAATTCCTTTGCGACCCCCATTTCCGACTCTATGACGTCGCTTCAAATCAAAAACTTGCAGGAAACTGACTGGAAAGAGCTCGAATTTTCAAAAGAGCTCGGTGTCACGACTTATCTCGGAACGCCCGTTTTTACTGAAGGAAAATCTTACGGCGCCATCTGCTTCTTCAACCCGTCCACCGCAGAATCCATAGAGTACAGCAAAAGGGAAATCACATTTTTGAATATCGTGGCCACCTGGATAGGAATGGAGATTGCCAGAGAGCAGTATCAGGAAAAGCTCAAAGAAGAAAAAATCAAAGCCGATCAAGCCAACCGGGCTAAAACCGAATTTCTGCAAAATATGAGCCACGAAATCCGCACCCCCATGAACGGCATCATGGGAATGGCCTATCTCTTAATGGACACCTCCATGAACGACAGGCAGCAAAAATACGCAAACGGCCTCATCAACTCGGCAGAACACCTTTTAGCGGTCGTCGACGACATACTCGATATTTCCCGGATCGAAGCCGGCAAAATCACCTTCCACCGCTCCTCTTTCAACTTGAAAAGGCTGATCACCTCCGCCGTCAAGCAAGTATCGGCTTCTGCGCAAAATGACAATGTCGATGTTCTTCTCCGCTACGACCCGAATGCTCCCGAGTTTTTCATTGAAGACAAAGACCGCATCCGGCAAATCATTGAAAACCTCGGGGCCAATGCCGCCAAGTTCACGCCCGGCGGCTACATCTGCTTCTCCGTCGAATTGATCGATGAAAACCAAAGTGAGGCCAACATTAAAATTTCCGTCGAGGATACCGGCATCGGCATATCGGAAGAAAAACAGAAGACGATTTTCGAAAAATTTCAGCAAGTCGACTCCTCTTCCTCCCGAAGATACGGCGGTCTGGGAATAGGGCTTTCCATTTGCAAAAGCCTTGTCAAACTCATGAACGGGAAAATCGGCGTCAAAAGCCGCCCCGATGTCGGTTCCACATTTTGGGTCACGCTCACTTTGAAAAAGGATCCCGAAAAAATTAAAAAAAGATGATCTCCCGAACACGCCAAAGGAAAAAAGGCCTTTGTTCTAACAGGCAGTAAAATCTTTGAACAGATCTGCTCCGAGGCTTTCAATACAGCGGGAATTGAATGCCGGACATCGAATGTTCTTGAAGAAATCCCAAATGAAAAGAACATTCCGGATGTGTTCATCATAGACGAGCTCGCCCTGGACGAAGACAGTGAGCGAAAAATCAAACAACTTCAATCTAAACCGTCAATGAAACACGTTCCGTTTATTCTCATCGAACATTCATTTTCCGAAACCCCTTCGCATTCCATGAACGGTTGGAAGGCGATTCTGACAAAACCGGTCCTTGCCGACCATCTTTTGCGCGAAATTGCCGCTTTGCTTAAGGCCGGCGGCCGGCAGGAGGAAACTGCCCCCAAAGAGAAAGAAGCTGCTCTTGAAATCAGGGAAATGCCCCATATCCTCGTCGTCGAAGACGATCCCGTCAATCAGCGCGTCATCCATGATCTTCTAGAAAACTGGGGCTGCCGCGTCACCCTTGCAGGCAACGGAAAAGAAGGGGTCAACCAAGTAAAACAGAACCACTATGATTTGATCTTTATGGACTGCGTGATGCCCGTAATGGACGGTTACCGGGCCGCCGAAACTATCCGCATCCTGGAAAAGGAAAAAAACATGGACAAAACACCGATTGTCGCCCTGACCGCCAGAGCCGGAAAAGGGGAAGATCAAAAATGCTTCGATGCAGGGATGGACGACTATATGACAAAACCTCTGAATAAAGACCTTGTTCAAAAGATCTTGAAAAAATGGCTCGACAAGCCCTAAAATCACATCCATTGTGATTGAAAAAGCATCCCATACATCCAAATGGCTCGAATTTCACCTGCTTCAAGAATTTACCGGGCTCAAGCACCGCGTCACCCTCAAAGGCCAGCCTCCGGAAGGCAATCCGGTCTCTGCCCGGCAGGTGCACGGCGACGGTATTGTCAAACTTCCCGCCAAAGAGCCTCTGGCAGCAGACGCTTTAACAACCGACAAGCCCCGTCTGCCGATAGCCGTCAAACATGCCGATTGCCAGGCGGCAATCATCTACGACCCCGTAGTCCGCGCCGCGGCATGCGTCCACAGCGGATGGAGGGGAAGCGTACAAAACATTTATGGGAAGGCCATCGCCCGCATGCGCTCGCTCTACGGATCCAACCCGACCGACCTTGTCATGTGCATAGGCCCCAGCCTCGGACCAGGCAGGGCCGAGTTCGTGAATTACAAAACAGAGCTTCCCGAAGAGTTTTGGGACTTCCAGGTCAAGCCTTGCTATTTTGACTTTTGGGAAATCAGCCGAAAGCAGGCCCTGGACGCAGGCATCCTTCCCCATCATTTGGAGATTGCCGCCATCTGCACCTATGACAATGAAGAGCAGTTTTACTCCTATAGAAGAAACAAAACAGAACAAAGACACCTAACCATCGCTGAGCTTTTATGAAAAAGACACTGCTTCTATCCTCCATCTGCGCCCTCATCTGCGTCAACTACTACATACTCCGCAATTTGAAGGACGCGCTGATCATCACCGAAGCCGGAGCCGAGGTCATCCCCTTTTTAAAAACTTGGGCCATTCTTCCCTCCACAATTTTTCTTACCATGGCCTTCACGTGGCTGGCCAACCGCATGAGACTTCAGAGATTATTTTTCAGCGTCATCTCCTTCTTCCTCATTTTCTTCGCCCTCTTCGCCCTCGTTCTCTATCCCTTTGGGGACGTGCTGTACCTTCACGGCGCTGCCGCCCGCCTGGGCTATCTCTTCCCCGAAGGGTGGACAGGATTCATTTCCATGATCCGCTACTGGCCTCTCTCGGCCTTTTATATCATGGCAGAAAGCTGGGCCACAATTGTCTGGTACATTCTGTTTTGGGGCTTTGCCAATGAAATCATCTCTTTCGACGAGGCCAAAAAACATTACCCCGCAGTCATTTTAGCCGGCAACCTCTCGGCCATCGTCGCCGGAACAGCCGTCAATCTGCTCACTTTCCCCTCATGGACCCTCACCTTCAATATCCTCACAGCAGTCATTATAATCCTGGGGTCGGCGGCCCTCTATCTTTTTACGTTCATGACAGAGGACGCCCCGGCTCTTCTTCATGTGAAGGAGCAGGAAAAAATGGGATTTGTCGATTCGCTCAAATATATCAAGCAGTCCCCCTACTTCATCTGCCTGACTCTTGTAGTGCTCGGCTTCAACCTCATCATCAACATCAGCGAAGTGGTCTGGAAAGACCAGGTTCTGGCCATCTACCCCGATCCGGGAGCTTATAATGCCTACATGAGCAAGATATCGATCGCCATCGGCATCGCCTCCACCCTTATCACTTTGGCCTTCATGCGCTTTGAACTGGGCAAATGGGGCTGGACGGCCATCGCCGTGGCCACTCCGCTCGTCACATTCGGCTCGGCCCTCTTCTTTTTTCTTCCGCTTCTTTTTTCCGCGGCGGCCGGCGTCCTCCTCCTCGGCTCGATCCACGTCGTCTTAAGCCGCAGCGCCCGCTACACCCTTCTCGACATGTCGAAGGAAATGGCCTTCATCCCCTTTTCATCCGATGAAAAGCTCAAGGCCAAAACCCACATCGACGGCATAGGCTCGCGCTTCGGAAAATCCCTCGGTTCCGGCCTGTTCCAGGGACTGCTACTCT